>JAETOP010000155.1 GCA_021771675.1 Oscillospiraceae bacterium
AAGGCCTCCACAAAGCCATCGTCGTCGGCCTCCATGCCCAGGTCGTAATACAGGGCCCTGGCAGTGGGGCTGAGCCGCAGAAACCGCCCGCTGCCCGTGACAGCCCGGGAAAACATCCTTCGATTGGCCATAAAATCCCTCTTTTCCTGGTTAATGATAGTTAACTATAGTATAGCACAATTTCCCAAAACCGTCAAGAGGGTTTCACAAAAGGTGCATAATTATTTACTTCACCGTGGGGGGAGTTAGGAATTAGGAGTTAGGAATGGGGAGTTGGGAATTGAGAATTTTTGCTGTGCAAATTGGTGTTTGGCGGGCTGCCGCATTTCCCACTTGATCGTAGGGGAGGCTAATAGCCTCCCGCCAAGTAATGTTTTTTGAGTGTTTCGGTGAATGGTAAAGGGGAATGGTTTCTGAGGGAGCCTTCCTCAGAAGCTGTTACATCGTTCCATTCAACGAAGTGCTGAGTTAAGATAAGCATGATTTATAATTCCTAACTCCTCATTCCTAATTCCTAATTATCTGTTTTGCCTGTCCAACCACGGGTTGGATGCCTTTCCAACCAGAAAAAACTTGCTTTTTTTCAAATTTCCCCCTATGATTTTCCTGAACTTGCGGCAAGAAATATTTATAAAGGCGGTATTGCAAATGGAACAGATTTATTTTGGGCAGCGGATTGCGGCCCTGCGGAAGGATCGGGGAATGACCCAGGAGGCATTGGCCCAGAAGCTGGGAATCACCAACCAGGCGGTATCCAAATGGGAGAGCGACCAGTGCTGCCCGGACATCATGCAGCTGCCCGCCCTGGCGGACATCTTTGAAATCAGCCTGGACGCCCTCTTCGGCAGGGCGGAACCCACGCCGCCCCAGCAGGAGCCGGTGATTGCCGAGCTGCCCTGGGAGGACAACGACGACCTCCATGCGGTGTGTTTCGTCGGACACAGGCTGGTACGCTACCAGGACATTCCCTCTCTGGGGGGCAAGCGGGAGCGGTTCAGCTTCTCCTTCTCCTGCCTGGGATTTGACAAGTCCTGGGCCCGGGGCAATGAGCCGGTGCAGCTCCACTTCTCGGGGAATGTGGGGAATATCTATTCGGACTACGCCGTCTACTGCACCGACACCGCCGTGGGCGGCAATGTCCAGGCCGGAGATGGCGTGACCTGCGGCGCCGTGGGGGGAGATGTTCGTGCCGGCGACAGTGTGACCTGCGCCGATGTCCAGGGGGATGTGTCTGCCGGTGACAGTGTAAACTGCGCTGATGTTCGGGGAAATGTGTCCGCCGGGGACAGCGTGAACTGCGTCAGTGTGGGCGGCAACGCCCGGGCAGGGGATGATGTGCACTGCGAGGGAGACATTGGGGGCAGCGTCACCGCCTCCGGCGATGTGACCTGCACCGGCTCCATTGGGGGCAACGCCAGCGCCGAGGGAGACATCCGCTGCACCCAGATTCACGGCTCCGCCATCGCCCAGGGGGACATCAATCTGGGCTGAGAAGTAGGTTGCCATTGCTCGGAAATTATGGTATGATGGCACAATGTGAATTAGGAATGTAAGTTGGCAATTCGGCGGCAAATTCATCTGATATGCGAAAAGGATAGCTATGAAAAACATCATCACCCAATATTCCGGGCTGAAGCGGGAAATCTATGTGCTTTTTGTGGGCAAAATGGTGACGGCTATGGGCTCCTTCGTCTGGCCCATGCTCACGTTCCTGCTCACCACCAAGCTGGGCTTCACCGACGGCGTGGCCACCATGCTCATTGCCACCGCCGGGCTTGTTTCTCTGCCCATGGCCCTGGTGGGGGGCAAGCTGGCAGACCGTTTCCCCCGGAAAAACATCATCATTTTATTCGACTGCCTGACGGTGTCGCTGTACCTGCTGGCGTCGCTGCTGCCCATCGGCTATCACACGGCGGCCATTATTTTCCTGGCCTCCCTGTTCCAGACGGTGGAGAGCCCTGCCTACGACGCCCTGAACGCCGACTACTCTGCCACCGACCAGCGGGAAAAAGCCTTCTCCCTGTCCTACCTGGGCTTTAACCTGGGCTACGTGTTCGGGGCCAGCCTGGGGGGCGTGCTGTTTGAGTTCCATACCAATCTGGCCTTTTTGCTCAATGGCCTGTCCATTTTTGTGTCCACAGTGCTGATTTTCTTCTTCGTAAAGCCGGAGAACGCCGTGGTGGACACGCTCTGCCGGGAGGAATGCCGTGGCGAATACGAGAGGCCTCTGCCGGAGTCCGTTCCCATTCTCGCCGTGCTGAGGCAGCGCCGGGTGGTGCTCTGGGTGCTGCTCATCGGCTGCTTTGCCTCCATGTGCAGCAACACCGTGGGCATCCTGCTGCCTTTGCAGCTCAAGGAGCAGCTGGGAGAGCACGGGGCGGCCATCTATGGCTACCTGAATTCTCTCAACGGCTTCGTGGTGATTCTCTTCACCCCCATTTTGACCATGGCCCTGCGCCGCCTGACGGAGATCCCCAAGGCCATCCTGGGGCTGGGACTGTTCATGGCAGGGATGGCGCTGTTCACCCTGGGCGCCCCCCTGGGGGTGCTGTTTGCCGGGATGTTTGTCTACACCCTGGGGGAGGTGGTCAGCGTCCTGGGCAACAACCCCTATACCTCCCGCCGGATTCCCGCCTCCCACCGGGGCCGCATCGGCGGCGTGACCAGCGTGCTTTTTTCCGTGTTCTTCACCCTGGTGCAGTACGGCATCAGCTTCGTGCTCATGGTCGCCGAGGGAAACTACCGGCTGCTCTGGCTGATCTTCATCGGCTGCGGCCTGACCGCCTGCGCCCTCTATGCCCTGGCCTACGGCGCCGATCGGCGGCGCTTCCCGGGCCTGTATCCCAAGGGCGTGTTCTGAGCGCAGGGCCTGGCGGCGAGTCGCCGCTGACAATTTCGCACAGGGATGGGGGAAAATGGATGCTCCCGAACGCAGCCCGGTGACGAGAATTCCAATAGACCACTCTTTCCTGAACTGCAAGAAGGAGCTGCTTCCTGTGAGGCAGCTCCATTTTATTAGGGAATTGTTGAATCAATTGTCTGCGCCAAAAACGCTCGCTGTGTTCCTCCTCCCCAATTGCCTATGTTACTGCCCAATACGCCCTGCCCGCCGGGGCAGGATGCTCTTTACAAATTGCTGGTAAAATGGTATAAATATCCTGGTAAACACAAAAAAGAAAAAGGGAGGCAGAAAAATGTTCAGTAATATCGGAAGAAAGATTCAGATTACGGGAAAGGTGCTCTGCTGGATCGGAATCATTTGCAGCGTAGCCTCGGGCTTAGGGCTGGTGATTTACGGTGTGGATACAATGCAGCGAGAATTTGAGCATGGGCTGCTGCTGGTGCTGGGAGGCGTTGGCGCAGCGCTGCTGGGCGCTCTGCTGAGCTGGGTTGGAAGCTTCTTCACCATCGGCTTCGGCGTTCTGGTGGAAAATGCCGAGGTTCCTGACCTTGAGCGGCGCTAATGTGGAATTAGGAATGGGCAGGACGTTTTATCAGCGGGCATTGCCCGCTGCAAAAGCGTTACCGGGCGGGTTAGGGAAAAAACGATTACAGACCAGCCCGGTGCGAATTGCCACCCGGCGCTGCCGGGTGGGTATTTTGCACGAATAGGGATGGGGAAAAATATGCAATCCTCTGAATTTTCCGCAAATCGCAAATTAGTCTAATAAGAAGCCAGAACTGGACGTTGAGAACCCGGGGCAAATGGATTACAATGAAACCATCAAATCCCATAAAAAGCATAAGGAGTGAATCATATGACCATTTTTTCTGTATTTGATCCCGAATTCAAGCCCTATGGCAAGGTAATCGCCGGGATGGAGGAGACGGTGGCCGAAATCCTGGACGCTCTGGAGCAGACCCCCCTGCCCGAGGGAACCGGCTATGTGCCCACCGATCCCGAGCTGCAGGAGCTGCCCGCCGCTACCGAGGTCTCCGAGAACCTGTTCGGCGGGATGCCCGTCCAGCTGGGCTGGTGCAACGGCCACAATACCAAGCTGAACTGCCTGGAATACCACCGGGACAGCGAGTTCAACCTGGGCACCCAGGACTTTATCCTCCTGCTTGCCAAGATGGAGGACATCGGCAACGACGGCAAGCTGGACACCGCCAAGGTCAAGGCATTTAAGGCTCCCGCCGGTACTTTGGTGGAGGTCTACGCCACCACGCTGCACTATGCCCCCTGCCACTGCGACGTAAGCAAGGGCTTCCGGGTGCTGGTGGCCCTGCCCTGGCTGACCAATACCGACAAGCCCCATCTGAAAGAACTGGCCCCCGAGGACAAGCTTCTCTGGGCCTGTAACAAGTGGCTGCTGGCCCATGCCGAAAGTAGCGAGGCTGCCCAGGGCGCTTACGTTGGCCTGGTGGGCGAGAATATCGACATTGCCGATTCCATTTGACAGATATTAAAAAAGGAGATTGATACTTATGAACAACATTCCCGAAGTCAAGCTGGGCATCATTGCGGTGTCCCGGGACTGCTTCCCCATCGCCCTGTCCACGCAGCGCCGGAAGAACATTGTCGCCGCCTACGGCGAGGGGCTCTACGAGTGCCCCATCACGGTTGAAAATGAACTGGACGCCTCCGCCGCCATCGCCGACGTGGAGGCCCACGGCGTCAACGCCCTGGTGGTCTTCCTGGGCAATTTCGGCCCCGAGACCCCCGAGACCTTGCTTGTCAAGAAGTTCCAGGGCCCTGCCATGTGCGTTGCCGCCGCCGAGGGCGACGGTGACCTGATCAACGGCCGGGGCGACGCCTACTGCGGCATGCTGAACTGCTCCTATAACCTGGGGATGCGCCACCTGAGCGCCTACATCCCCGAATACCCCGTGGGCACCGCCCAGGACTGCGCCCAGATGATCCGGGAGTTCGTCCCCATCGCCCGGGGCATCATCGGCCTGAAGAATCTGAAGGTCATCACCTTCGGCCCCCGGCCCCAGGACTTCTTCGCCTGCAACGCTCCCATCAAGGGGCTGTACGAGCTGGGCATCGAGGTGGAGGAGAACTCCGAGCTGGACCTGCTGGTGTCCTACAACGCCCACAAGGGCGACGCCAGAGTGGCCGCCATCATGGAGGA
>JAETOP010000156.1 GCA_021771675.1 Oscillospiraceae bacterium
TCTCATAAAAACCTGACGCGCTTCGCGCTATACTGGGCAACCGTTGGCGGCTCCGCCGCTTACGGTTGCCGCGTCCCCCTTGCGGGGAAAAAGCTTTTCAAGCTTTTTAACAGGTTTTAGTATAAAGGAGCGAAATATATGGAACTGAAATTTGACGAAAAGGGCCTGATCCCCGCCATTGTGCAGGACCACTACACCAAGGAGGTCCTGACTCTGGCCTACATGAATGCCGAGAGCCTTGCCATCACCATCGACGAGCGGCGCACCTGCTTCTGGAGCCGCAGCCGTCAGGAATTGTGGCGCAAGGGGGACACCTCCGGCAATGTGCAGCATGTGGTGTCCATCACCGCCGACTGCGACGGCGACGCCCTGGTGGTGGAGGTGGTCAAGGACGGCCCCGCCTGCCACACCGGCGCGGAGAGCTGCTTCTTCAACGAGATCTACCTGTCCGAGGAGCTGAAGCAGTTCAGCTACGAGGGCCTGTACCGCCTCATCGAGGGCCGCAAGACAAGCCCCAAGGAGGGCAGCTACACCACCTACCTCTTTGACAAGGGGCTGGATAAGATCCTGAAAAAGGTGGGTGAGGAGTGCACCGAGGTCATCATCGGCGGCCGCAAGGAGGACAGGGAGGAGACCATCTACGAGATCGCGGACCTGACCTACCACGTCATGGTCCTCATGGTCCAGATGGGCATCACCGTGGAGGACATCACCCGAGAGCTGGAAAAGCGCCATGTGGTGGACCACAAGGTCAAGCAGGAGCGGATGCAATGAGCCTGACGCCCTTCGCCTGCTCCGTCCATACCCACAGCACCCTCTGCGACGGAAAAAACATGCCGGAGGAGATGGCCGCCGCGGCTTACGCGGCAGGCGTGAAGTATTTCGGCATCTCCTGCCACAGCCACACGCCCATCCCCGTTGACGAGGGGGCCATCCTGCCCGCCGATATGACGGCATACCGGGCAGAGGTGCTCCGGCTTCGGGAGGAATACGCCGGGCGAATGGAGGTCCTGTTGGGCATAGAGTGGGACAGCCAGTCTGATATCCGCCCGGAGGGCTTTGACTACTGGATCGGCAGCGTCCACTACCAGAGGGGGACCAACGACAGATACTATGCCGCTGACTGGGGGGAGGAGCACTTTATCGCCTGCCGGGACGAGCTGTTCGGCGGTGACGCCCTGGCGGTGGCGGAGGGATATTTCACAGAGGCCGCCCGTACGGCGGCTATGAAACCAACTGTTTTGGGACATATCGACCTGATCGTTAAGCTGAATGCCGGAAATAAGTTCTTTGACGAGGAGGCTCCCCGCTATAAGCGGGCGGCGCTGGACGCCCTCCACGCCGCGGACGCGGGGGAGACTCTGCTGGAGATTAACACCGGCGGCATGGCCCGGGGATACCGGACAACTCCCTATCCGGCACTGTTTTTGCTGAAGGAGTGGCGGGCCATGGGCGGCGAGATCATCCTCACCAGTGATGCCCACAGCGCCGACACCATCCTCTATGGCTATGAGCAGGCGGCGGAACTGGCAAAAGCGGCGGGCTTTGACCGCTCCGTCCTGCTGACGATGGACGGGCCTGTGGCATGCTCGCTGTAAAAAAGTCCCATTTCATAGTGAAATGGCTAAAAAAGGCGCGGCTTTTGCCGCGCCTTTCAGCTTCTTGCCACTTGAGAAAGAGATGACACGCTGATAAAATGAGAATACCGCAAAAGCGAACGAGAGGTGCTTTATGTATCGTACTGTGATTTTTGATCTGGACGGCACACTATTGGACACCATTGACGATCTGGCAGACGCGGGCAACTGGGTCTGCCGGAAGAACGGCTGGCCGGAGCATTCTGTGGAGGCATACAAGGCCATGGTGGGCCATGGCATCCCCAATCTGGTGACACGGTTCTCACCGGAGGCATTCCGCAGCCCGCTGTTGGTGGTGAACACCCTGTCGCAGTTCACGGAGTATTACGGCGCCCACAATATGGATAAGACGGCGCCCTATCCCGGGATAGCGGAGCTGCTGAAACGCCTGAAAGAGGCGGGCATCCAGACGGCGGTCTACTCCAACAAGGCCGACGAATTCAGCCGGGTGATCGTGGAGCACTATTTCCCCGGTGCATTCTCCCTGGTCCGGGGCAAGGTCCACGGCGTTCCGGTGAAGCCGGACCCCGCCGGCGTGCGGGGGATTTTGAAAGAACTGGGCGCCGATCCGGCGGAGACGCTTTTCGTGGGCGACAGTGATGTGGACATCCATACCGGACACAATGCCGGCATGGCGGCCTGCGGCGTCACGTGGGGATTCCGCTCCCGGGATTCTCTGGTGGAAGCCGGCGCAGAGTATCTGGCGGAAACACCGGAAGAGCTGGGGGCCGTTATCCTGGCCGGGTAAGCGAAACAGGCGGAAGGACCTGCCCATCAGGGCAGGTCCTTTTATATGCCGCGGCTCAAATCAAGACCGACTTCGACCACCAGCTCCCGCCAAAACTCAAAGGAGGCGGGCAGGCACCTCTGGTGCTTGCCCGCCTTAATGGTTGCAGAGCAGGACCGGGCGGGGGTGTCAATGGCCGAGATAAACGGCGCACAAAGTGCGCCGTTTATCTCGACCATTGACGGCCCCGACTGGGATTGCTACCCGTGGTGTTCTCGCTTTTCCTCTAAAGCCTTATGACCTGGCTTTTTGAATCAGTGCTTTGGCCTCGTCCTTTTTCAAAACTTTTCCATAGGAAATTACTTTGCCGTCTACTACCAGCGCCGGGGTACTCATAACGCCATAGGCGGCGATTTGTGTAAAGTCGGTTACATGGTCAATCGTGGTATCCATGCCCAACTCCGCAAGGGCCTCACGGGTGGCCTCTTCCAAAGCGTTGCACTTGGCGCACCCGGAACCGAGAACCTTTACGCCGCCAGTGGCTTTGACCGCCTCTGCACGGGCCATTGCTTCGGGAGTGCAGCTGCCGCCACAGCAACAGGATGTAGTTTCCTCTTTTTTCTTTTTGCCGAACAGTCCCATTTTCTTTACCTCCTAAAATTAAATCAAAAAGACTTGGAATACATTAAACAAATAGCCGACAATGATAATACCGACTGTGCAGATAGTAATAAATAGTGTCAATAGTTTCGGCTTGACTGCCTTTTTTAACATGATGATAGAGGGAAGGCTTAAAGTAGTGACTGCCATCATAAAGGACAGAATTGTGCCGAGCTGTGCGCCCTTTGACAGCAGGGCCTCCGCCACAGGAATTGTGCCAAATATATCTGCATACATGGGGACGCCGACCAGCGTGGCGAGGACAACCCCAAAGGGGTTGCTGCTGCCTAAAACGGCCTCGACCCAGCTTTCTGGAATCCAATTATGGATTACTGCACCGATCCCCACGCCCACCAGGATATAAGGAAATGCTTTTTTGAATGTGGACACGACCTGTTCTTTAGCGTATTGCATACGCTCCCGATTTGTCAAATCAGGCGACTCAATATCCACGCCGCCAGCCGAAAGGATAAAGCTCTCCACATATCTTTCCATGTGTAGCTTTTCAATCACCGTACCGCCCACTACGGCAATTACCAGCCCCACCACCACATAGATGATGGCAACCTTTGCCCCAAAGATACTCATAAG
This sequence comes from Oscillospiraceae bacterium, assembly GCA_021771675.1. The sequence continues at coordinate 3,616 of JAETOP010000156.1, forward strand.
CAGTACCAAACTGCCCAGGTCTACCATGGGGGAAGAAATCAAAAAAGAAAATGTTACACCAAGAGGCAGCCCCGCACTTGTAAATCCAATAAACAAGGGTATAGAGGAACAGGAGCAAAAGGGCGTTACCGTCCCCAGCAGGGCGGAGATGATGTTGGCACCTACACCATGAAAACGGCCCAAAATACGCTTGCTCCGTTCTGGTGGGAAGTAACTTTGAATGTAGGAAATGACGAAAATCAAAAAGCAGAGCAGCACCGTGATTTTTAGTACATCGTAGACAAAAAACTGAATACTACCGCCTATGCGTCCGTCCACATCAACCCCCAGCGTGGATAATCCGCTCCCAATCAACTTGTTCAGCCATTTCATGCCTAAAACCTGGTCTTGCATAAATTGCCATACACCCATAAACGAACCTCACTTTCAATTTTTAATATTATATCAAAAAATTTTGATGTTTTAAGCGGAGATAAACGCCATCAACCATGATGGCGTTTATCTCCCGCAGGAAGGACAGTCACCCTCTTGCTCCGTAATTGGCGTAGTTAAGGCCAATAACAACTTTACCGCTTTCTCCCTGCCGTCCTCGCTCAAACGGTAATGCGTCCATTTACCGTCCTGCCGACTTGCCACAAGGCCGGAATCACACAAAATTTTCATGTGATAGGACAGACCGGACTGGGTTAAGTCCATCGGCTCTTGCAGAACACAAGCGCATTTTTCACCGCTACGCAACTGCTCTAAAATGGCAAGCCGTTTGGGGTCGCACAGTGCTTTGAATACCTTGGCGTTTTCTTGGTGTGTTTCCATGTGTTTGCCTCATATCAAAATATTTTGATATGATTAGTATATGCGGCAATGTTCCGTTTGTCAATAGGCTCAGATAAATATTTTTGTAATCTTATCGCCCACCCCGGTCAAAGGAGCGCCGGGGCCGCTTGCGTCCTCTGCGGCTTGTCCCGCTTACCCGCTCATAGTTGGCGGAGATCCGTCGAAGAGGCATATGAATGCCACAAAAGCAAGAGAAGCCCCGAAGACCTTGAAAATCAAGGACTTCGGGGCAGTTATTCATTATTCCCACTCGCAAAATGAAACTTAATTCTAAACGCTTTTGTTTGGGGGATTTGATACCATTTGATTTTTCCTGATACCTATTATCCTTATCCTATGGGCTTGCCGAACTTTTG
>JAETOP010000157.1 GCA_021771675.1 Oscillospiraceae bacterium
TGTCCATCTCGGAAAAAGCCTGCGTGGATATGGGCTATATGAGCCAGCTTACCGGAAAAACAAAAGAAGAACTGGCCGGAGAACTGCAAGGCGTGATCTTCCGTGTACCGGGACAGTTGGAGCAGGACGGATCGCCCCATTATGTGACTGCTGATGAATACCTTTCTGGTAATGTACGCCGCAAACTGCGTCAGGCGCAGCGGGCGGCACAGCAGGACCCGGTTTATGCAGTCAATGTGGAAGCTCTTACCGCCGCCCAGCCCAAAGACCTGGATGCGTCGGAGATCGAGGTGCGTCTGGGCGCTACCTGGATCGACAAGGAATATATCCAGCAGTTTATGTATGAGACCTTCAACACCCCGTTTTATCTCCAGCGCAGTATCGAGGTCAACTATTCGTCCTTTACCGCTGAATGGCAGATCAAGGGGAAATCTTCCGTATCCTACAACGATGTGGCAGCTTATACCACCTATGGAACCAGCCGTGCCAATGCCTACAAGATCTTGGAGGACAGCTTAAACCTGCGTGATGTGCGAATTTATGACACCATTGAGGATGCAGACGGAAAAGAGCGCCGCATGCTGAACGCCAAGGAGACCACTCTGGCTGCCCAAAAGCAGCAGGCTATCCGGGAAGCCTTCAAGGACTGGATCTGGAAAGATCCGGAGCGCCGCCAGACTCTGGTGCGCCAGTACAACGAAGAAATGAACTCCACCCGTCCCCGTGAGTATGATGGCAGCCATATCACTTTTGGCGGCATGAACCCGGCCATTACCCTGCGGGAACATCAGAAAAGCGCTATCGCCCATGTGCTGTATGGCGGGAACACTCTGCTGGCACATGAAGTGGGGGCAGGCAAAACTTTTGAGATGGTGGCCGCTGCTATGGAAGCCAAACGCCTGGGCTTGTGTCAGAAATCTCTCTTTGTGGTTCCAAACCACCTGACCGAGCAGTGGGCGTCGGAATTTCTGCGCCTCTATCCTTCCGCCAACATCTTAGTCACAACCAAAAAGGACTTTGAAACCCATAACCGCAAAAAGTTCTGCGCCCGTATTGCGACCGGTGACTACGACGCCATCATCATGGGACACAGCCAGTTTGAGCGTATCCCTATCAGCCGGGAGCGTCAGGAACGGCTTCTCTATGAGCAGATCGACGAGATCACCGAGGGTATCGCAGAGGTGCAGGCCAGCGGCGGTGAGCGTTTTACCGTCAAGCAGCTGGAGCGTACCAGAAAATCTCTGGAAGCCAGGCTGGAAAAGCTGCAAGCCGAGGGGCGAAAAGATGATGTAGTAACCTTCGAGCAGCTGGGTGTGGACCGTTTGTTCGTGGACGAGGCCCACAACTATAAAAACCTGTTTCTATACACAAAAATGAGGAATGTGGCTGGTCTTTCCACATCGGACGCGCAGAAATCCTCCGATATGTTTGCCAAGTGCCGCTATATGGATGAAATCACCGGAAACCGTGGCGTGATTTTTGCCACCGGCACCCCGGTCAGCAACTCCATGACCGAGCTTTACACCATGCAGCGTTACCTTCAGTATGAACGCCTGCAAGAGCTGAACATGACCCACTTCGACTGCTGGGCTTCCCGATTTGGGGAGACTGTCACAGCATTGGAGCTGGCACCGGAAGGCACCGGCTACCGGGCAAGAACGAGATTCAGTAAGTTCTTCAACCTCCCGGAGCTGATGAACCTGTTCAAAGAAGTGGCTGACATTAAGACTGCCGACCAGCTGAATCTGCCTACCCCGGAAGTGGAATACCACAACATCGTGGCGCAGCCTACCGAACATCAGCAGGAAATGGTCAAGGCCCTTTCGGAACGCGCATCGCTGGTACACAGCGGAACCGTTGATCCGTCCCAGGACAATATGCTCAAGATTACCTCGGATGGCCGCAAGCTGGGGCTGGACCAGAGGATCGTCAACCAGATGCTCCCGGACGAACCCGGAACAAAGGTCAATCAGTGTGTGGAGAACATCATGCAGATCTGGCGGGAGGGTGAAGCTGACAAGCTGACCCAACTGGTATTCTGCGACATTTCTACACCGCAGGCAAAAGCGCCTGCAAGCAAGGCGGCGAAAACGCTGGATAATCCACTGCTTCACGCACTGGAAGGCGCTGTGCCTCTGCCGGAGCAGGAACCGGCCTTTACGGTATATGATGATATTCGTCAGAAGCTCATTGCCCAGGGGATGCCTGCCGACCAGATCGCTTTTATCCATGAAGCTAACACCGAAGTGCGGAAAAAGGAGCTGTTCTCTAAAGTCCGCACCGGTCAGGTGCGTGTGCTTATGGGCAGCACCGCCAAGATGGGCGCAGGCACCAATGTGCAGGACCGTCTGGTGGCACTTCATGACCTGGACTGTCCGTGGAGACCGGGAGACCTTGCCCAGCGCAAGGGCCGTATCGAGCGCCAGGGCAACCAGAATCCCCTTGTCCATGTGTACCGCTATGTGACCGAAGGAACCTTTGACGCATATCTCTGGCAGACGGTGGAGAATAAGCAGAAATTCATCAGCCAGATCATGACTTCTAAATCGCCGGTGCGCTCCTGCGATGATGTGGATGAAACCGCCCTCAGTTTTGCCGAGATCAAGGCTCTGTGCGCCGGAGACCCCCGTATCAAAGAGCGTATGGATTTGGATGTGGAGGTATCCCGCCTGAAGCTGATGAAAGCCGACCACCAGAGCAAGCAGTATCGTCTGGAGGACCAGCTGCTCAAATATTTCCCGGAGGAGATTGAAAAACACAAGGGCTTTATCAAGGGCTTTGAATCTGACCTGGAGGTTTTGGCAGCTCACCCGCACCCGGAGGACGGCTTTGCCGGTATGGAGATCCGTGGAGATTTGCTGACCGATAAGGAGAACGCCGGTGCAGCCCTTTTGGATGCCTGCAAAGAGGTCAAAACCTCCGATCCGGTGCAGATCGGCAGCTACCGGGGCTATGCCATGTCTGTGGAATTTTCCGCTTGGAAACAGGAATATACGCTCCTGCTGAAAGGACAGATGACCCACAGGGCAACCCTTGGTACAGACCCTCGCGGAAATCTTACCCGTATCGACAATGCCCTCGCCCAGATGCCGCAGCGTCTGGAGGCGGCAAAGGCCCAGCTGGATAACCTCTATCAGCAGCAGGCTGCCGCAAAGGAGGAAGTTGGAAAGCCATTCCTTTATGAAGAAGAACTGAGAAGCAAAAACGCCCGTCTGGTGGAGCTGGATACCCTGCTCAACATCGACGGAAAGGGACCGGCACACGCTGAAGCTGTTGTTGCCAAAAGCACACGGCCTTCGGTGCTGGATCATCTGAAACGCCCGGTGCCGCCCCGCAGTACCGACAAGAAACCAAAACAGCATGAGGAGGTGCGATAACATGAATACCAACGATCTAAATACAGCCCTTTATGAAAAGATGGCTGCCGAGCAGGACAAATACAGGGACTGGCTGAAAAGCCAGCCCCCGGAAGAAATCCTGCACCACACCTATGAGTACACGGTCCGTGAGGACATCGTGATGGCGATGGAGGAACTGGAGCTGACCAACGCTCAGGTACAGGCGCTTTTGGAATCTCCCTCGCCGCTGGCGGATGTGTACCGCTATTTTGAAAAGCTGGAGACCGGCCACATGGATGTGATCCGGGACAGCATTGAGAACCGTGCCGATGATGTGTGCAGAGCCAAAGAGGAACTGCAAACAACACCGGTCTATCCCCACTCTGCCGCCTATGCGAGAGAACATGGGGAGCTGGAGCAGTACCGAGCTTCCAACAATGTAAATCTCCAATGCAAGGAGTCCATTGAAGCGGCGGTGCGGGAACACTTCGACGGAATGTATCTCAGTCACGATGCGGCAAAGGGTGTGATCGAGACCTATGGCATGGAGCGTGTGGCTTTGGTTCTGGCCAACACCGTTCAGCTTCAGGACTGGGATGGGCGCTACTCCCGACGCAATAAGGAATGGGCTAAGACCATTCCCAACGAGAACCCTGAAACCGTCCGTTGTGGTTATGTCCTGAACAGCCACCCTGCTGTGCTGGATGGCTTTATTAATCTGGTGCGAGAAGAACAGCAGCGCAGCCGTACTCAGGGAGAAAAAACGCAACCGTCCCGTCCCTCTGTACGGGATAAGCTCAAGCAGGAACTGCCTGCCCATAAGCCTGCCGCCCCGAAGAAACGGGAGCCGGAGCGATAACCATGGCAAAGCGTAAGCGGGATGTTCCGGTTTTGTTTTGGGTGTCCGCAGAGGAATTGGAAGTATTCCGCCAAAAGATGCAGCAATATGGGACAGAAAATCTGAGTGCCTATCTGCGGAAAATGGCACTGGATGGGTATGTGGTAAAACTGGATCTGCCGGAGCTGAAGGAGCTGGTCTCCCTAATGCGCCGAAGCAGCAACAACTTGAATCAGCTGACCCGCAAAGTGCATGAGACGGGGCGGGTTTATGATGCTGACTTGGAGGATATATCCCAGCGGCAGGAACAGTTATGGGAGGGTGTGAAGGAAATCCTTACCCAGCTTTCTAAACTCTCATAACAGGGATAGGTACTCCATTTGCGGAGGGAGGAACGGCGTTTCTTCGCCGCACCTCCCTCCGCTTTTTCTTTTTGCCGGTATCCTTGTCTTTTGCCTGTCCATACCGGATAATATGAAATAGAATAGAAGTGTCGCAAAGGAGTGAAAACAGATGCTGACCTTTGAAAAAGTGTTGGAGATTTTTGCGGACTACCTGGCCGCAGACGAGACCATCGAAGTTTATATCAGCCGTCACGGATGTGTAAGGGTTGAATTTGACCAG
>JAETOP010000158.1 GCA_021771675.1 Oscillospiraceae bacterium
GACAGCTCCCCTTGCACAGGGGAGCCTTTGCTCAGAAGCCTTTAGCTGATTCTATTTAACGAAGTGCTGCAAAAACGTTACCGGGCGGGTTAGGGAAAAAGCGATTACCGACCAGCTCCAGGCGAAATTGGCTGCGGGCCCAGCCCGCCAAATTACAATTTGTCGAGTTGCTAGGGGAACCCAATAAACATAATTCCTAATTCCTAACCCAAATTTGTTTCCGGCTGACACAAGAGGGCCTGACAAAAGCTGTCAGGCCCCGATTTCTATTTCTTTTCGGCGGCCTGCTGGGCACGCAGACGGGCATCCACCTCGTCCAGCTCGAAGACCTCACGAACCTTCTTGTAGAACTCGGTATAGTTGTAACCATTGTCCACATACCGCCAGCCCGCACCGGCATAAGGATCCCGGCCGGTGAATACCGCCGTGGTTCCCTCGTGAATCTCCTTGTACTGCTTCTGCTCCTCTGCTCCCACCCGGGTCTGCTTGCAGAACAGGTTCTGAATGTCCAGGCCGTCCAGTGGCATCAGGCTGCTGACCTTGGTATAGCAGATGTTCAGATATTTCAGACCGGCACAGCCGGAAAGAGGGGAAATGTCCTCCAGCTTCAGGCAGTTTGCCAGCTCCAAAAATTCCAGCTTCTTGCAATTCTCAATACCGGTCAGGTTGGAAACCGCACTGCCTGAGAGAATCAGTATTTCCAAATCCGGCATAAAGGCCAGGAAGCTTACATCCGTCAAATAATCATTATGGCCCATATCGATATACTTGGCGCTGCGCAGATACCGCATTTCGTAGCAGGTATCATCGGTGACGTTGTACACCGCCCGGATGGTATCGTCATTGGTCAGGGTGCTGTAGCGGCTGTTGGTTCCGAAATACACCCGCCACACCAGATCCACATGGGTGTAATCCTGACGGATGGAATCCAAAAGCTCACTGCTCAGGCCGCAGCGATCCAGAATCAGGCTGGAGCCGGGGGCCATGATGCTCAGCGCCTCCCGGATCTCCGGCTCGGCGGCAGCGGTCAGGCTCAGATTTTCAAATCGAATCACCTCGTCGGTGGTGGATACAGTTCGGCCGAAGAGGTTGAATACATAGTGGAAGCGCACCGTGGGGGCCGCCTCCACCAGCATCTTCACATCCTGCCGGGACAGCTCACAGGTACCGGATTCGTTCATCAGCTCGGCGTAGCTCAGATTGGGCAGGGCCTCCAGCAGATTGATAACAGAGGTAATTTCATCCACCGTCATCCCCGCCAGGCTCACGCTCTCGGTGTCCTCGGCGAATTCCATTCCCCGAAAGCCCACAGTGTAGGTGATGGACACATCGGGATAGGTATTGCGGAGCATCTGAATTTCGGAATAGCTCAGGCTGGTCATGGGAAGGTGCAGCGACCGGAGCCGGGGCAGATATACCAGATTGGTCCGCAGAGCCGGGAAGGTTATCCCGGCATTGGGGAGGGAAATCTCCTCCGTCCAGTTGATGGCGGAGATCCCGCCAAAATCCACGGAGTAGGTCACGTCCACTTGGGGGTGATTCTGGATGTAGACCATGATGGCGGTGTAGCAGGTGCTGCCGGACAGATCCAGCTGCTTCAAATTGGGATACTCCTCCAGCTCCCGGATGGTCTTTTCCGTGACCACCATGGACAGGCTCTCCACTGTCAGCTTGTCGGTGGGTTCGGTGACGGTAACCTCCCACTCCTCGGGCAAAACGCTCTGGGTCTCGCTGCCGGGCTCCGTAGCCACAGTCACCGGAGGCAGATTCACATTCTGTCCTGATTTTGGGAAGAGTTCTCCGCAGCCGGAGAGCATCAGAGTCAAACCGATCAGCACCGCAAAAACACGAAAGGGTTTCATCAATCCATAGCCTCCGAAGAAAACACGATTTCTTGAGATTATACCATATTCCCAGAGGAAAAGCAAGGAAACGGGAAATTCTTTCAAATTTCTTAATATAGAAAAATGCCCCTCCAGGAGGGGGCAACCTATGCGTTTTTTCCAAGAGTTAAAAGCGGCGTGGACAGCCTTTTGAGCTGTCCACGCCCTGGTTGGTTACTGCAAGCCCTGCTCGTAGGACTCGATCATTTTCTTGACCATCTGGCCACCGACGGAGCCGGCCTCACGGGAGGTCAGATCGCCGTTGTAGCCGTCCTTCAGGTTGACGCCAACCTCCATTGATGTCTCTTTTACATCGTGAACCTGACGTTTTTTGCGGCATTTTCGGTACTGTCAAGTTGAGACGAAATGTTCTGAACAGTTATGATATTCGGAATAGTTCCAATAAATTTGTAGTAAATAGTTACGTTTTGCTGGTAAGAGGCATTCTTCCTCGGTGCCTTCACATAGCCCTCCGGCAGAACCTTCGGCCCGACCACGATTTTCTCGATGAAGGTGAGCAGGGTGTCCCGATCCAGGTTCTCGATGTGAGAATACCTCTTGGCTTGGGTGAAGAATTTCTCATAGTTAGCCCGAATCTCATCCCCAACCGTGGGAACACTGAGCGACTCCAGAGCAGCCTCCAAGCTGAAAGCCTCCTTTTCCAGACTGCCCACCATGCTTTCCAACCGGCTGTCCGACAGCTTTCCCTCGGCATTATCGAGATACAGCTTTTCAATGGTCTTGTTGATAACCTTCAGCCGGGCCTGGGATTTTTCCATCTTGTTCAGCCGAACCTGTTCTGCGGAAGCATCGCTCATTTCCTCCAGCACTTTGTTGACAAGGGCATCCACTTGTTCATCCGTGAGGCTGATCAGGCTGTTCAGATCCCGACGAACCAATTCCAGAATGTCGGAATACTTGATGTTCACGCCCTCGCAGGGGTTTTCAAAGCGCTTGCTCTTGTGGTTGCAGGAAAGAAACCAGTATTTTTCCCGCTCCCCTTTGTAGACGGTGCCGGAAGAACAGAGGGAATAGCCGCATCGTCCGCAGACCGCAATTCCGCCAAAAATACTTTTTCGAACCTGGTCATACCGGCGATAGTCCCGGTTTCCCTTCCCTAAATTGGTCTGGGCTTTCTCAAAGGTTTCCCTGTCAACCAGGGGTTCGTGGGTTCCCTCGGTGATGACCCAATCCTCTTTTGGAACCGGGATTTTCTTTTTGGATTTCAGGCTGGCCTTTCGCGATTTTCCCAGGATGGTGTTTCCCAAATAGACCTGATTCTTGATGATCCTCTTGACCGTGGTGTAATTCCAGCAGTCGGTGGCTCGGGCGGCCCCGGAATCACTGAAATTGTCCCGATACAAAACGCGGTATTTCAGCGGCGTAATGGCACCGGAATCCGTCAGCTCCTGGGCAATGGCGATGCAGGATTTCCCGCTGGCGGAACGTTCAAAAATCCGTCTGACAATTGGTGCGGTTTCTTCATCCGGGATGAGTTGATTTTTGTCCTTGGGGTCTTTCTTGTAGCCAAAGGGCGGGCAAGCACAATACTCCCCCTTGCTCCGCTTCATCTTGAGCACATCTCTGACCTTCCGAGAACCGTCACGGAGGTATACCTCGTTCATGGCAAACTGGAACGGTGCCATGACGTTTTCCAGCTCCGAGTCAAAGTTGTCGGCGATGGCGATATAGTGAATCTGGTGCTCCGGGAAAAACTGCTCCGCATAGTAACTGGATTCCCGCATATCACGGCCAAGACGGGAAAGGTCTTTGGTAATGACCATATTGGCTTTGCCGGACGCAAGGGCCCCCATCATTTTCTGAAAGCCGGGACGCTGAAAATTGCCGCCAGACCAGCCATCATCCACAAAGGATTCCAGAAGAACAATGCCATTGCGGGCACAGTAATCCCTGACGATTTTATCCTGATTCAGGATACTGGAAGATTGTCCTTCATTGGCTTCTTCCTGAGAAAGACGGTAGTAGGCATAGGCCATGGCCAGGCGTGGTGTTTTGCTGGACGACCTCCTTTTCGCAGTGGAATCGGGCAACGGTGCTGTCATCTGCATTGCAGGATTTGTTCTCATTCAACGCTCCTTACAACAGATGGGTTTCCGCCTGTATTATACGAAATCGGAGCCGGGGCTGTCAACGGTAATACTTGGCGGGAGGATTCTTTCAGGCGCTGGGCAACAAGATCCGCAGAAGTCCTGCTCCCCGTAAAGACACGCTGAATCCTATAAGTGGTTTGGTTAATTTGCAGCTCTTGCATGTTCTTGTTTCCTCCAATCTAATCCATCCTAGTTTTCCAGGAGAAAGGAAAAGTTATTCCCCCGTTGTGTTTCTTCCTTTCAAAGCCACATGAATGCGCTGGGAGATTGTCCCCCCAGCGCACGGCATCTAACTTTGAAAACGCTGTGCCATCCATTTGGCTCCAAATTAACAACAGGAACTCGTGGGACAGCGTTTTCGTTTCAACGCCTTATGGAATCCAAAGATTCCCCGTCACATTTCTTTCCGTCCCTGACGGCGGGCGTGGTACAGGCGGCCTTTGGCAAGCCATCATAGCTCCAGAGCTTCGCTGCGTGTTACGCTGGCGTAAGCTCCAGGGCTTCCCCCAAGTCTGCGGGAGAGCGTGAGCAAGTATCTTTAACCACTACAAGGTCACGGCATACCCGCTTGCCAAGGCGGGCGTTACGGCTGCGTTGATTCGCTCGGATGGAGTATCGAAGACCACCTCCTGATGACCTCCATCGTCCCGGCGACGCTCCTGAAGTGCTGCTTGTAGTTTTGTGTTCCTGTTAGGTCAGTTTACAAGGAACTACACGCAGACCGTGAAACGGGCTGCTGACAACAAACGGCGCTATGCTCCCGGCTGGGTGCATAGCACCTGTTTGTTGCGGGGGTTTCCAAAGGG
>JAETOP010000011.1 GCA_021771675.1 Oscillospiraceae bacterium
CTCTCTTTTTTCGAGGTTTTTCGCCGTTTGGCTCCCCTCCGGCCCTCTCAGGGGGGCGTTCATCGGAAAGCTTGCATATATTACCACTCCCCGCCCCATTTGTCAACCCCTTTTTTATCTTTTTTGAAAGATTTTTTCTTTTCTTTCATGGCGGACAGATGTCCCCCAGGCCGGTACTTTGGAGCGGCGCCCTCGTGTTTCATTCTCCCCTGTTTTTGAAAAATTATTCCTTTTTTAACTGCAAACCCGAGGAACCAGCTTACAATAATAAGTTGCGGCAGACTCGGGTCACCAGGCAGGGCTTCCCGGGGCGGAACAGCACCGTGTCCCCGGTTTTCGGATGGACTCCCGGGGCCGCTGCGGCGTCCAGGGTCAGCTCCCAATAGGCCAGCGTGAGCTTCTCTCCCTCCGCCCGCACAACTGTGGCGAACCGGCAGTCATAGATTTGAAGGAAGCCCTCCTGAAGCTTGATTTTGGGGTAGGCAGGGCACTCCGCCTCCATTTTGGCCAGAAGGGACGGGTCGTCGCACCCGGCAAACAGAGGGCTTTCGAAAAATTTGCCGTGAAGCTCAGCGCTTTCATCCAGCGGGTAGACCATCAGAGCGTCATACTGGTTTCCCTCCGGGTCGGTGATGCCGTAATCCCGGCAGCTGCGGAAACCCAGTCTGGGATAATACTCCGGCTCTCCCATGATACACACCCCGGGGTAGCCCGCCTGTCGGGCCAAAGGCAGCGTCTCATCCAGCAGCTTCCGGCCAATTCCCCGGCCCTGGGCCGTGGGCTCCACCGCCAGGGGGCCGAAGCAGACAATGTCCAGGCTGCTCAGCTCCCCCACCAATTTGGCTTTGGTATAATAGATGGCCCCCACAATCTTCCCATCCAGCTCCGCCACCCGGCTGAGCTGGGGCAGATAGTCTTCGCTCTCCCGAATGAGCCGCAGCAGGGCGCGCTCGTTGCAGCCGGGGCCGTGAATGTTCCAGAAAGCCCGCTGAACCATAAGCTCCGCCGCCCGGTAATCATCGGGCGTCTCCGGGCGAATGATCAAATGAGACATAAAAATTCCCCTTCCGATTGTGTTACTGCAATCATAACACAATCAGAAGGGGAAAACAATAATATGATGACTCAATTCTGCTTTTACAAATTTGCAGGTGAAAAAGGGAATGCCTTTCCACATTGGGCTTTCAGAGAATCCAAGTGCCTGCTGTACAGTCCCTCAGTCAGCCTGTTCGGCTGACAGTTTGCTGCGGCAAACCCGGTGGCGGCTCTGACAGTCCGCTTACGCTGTCATTCACTACCGCCACTGCGCTTCGCTTACCCCTTACACAGGGGGGCCTTCCTCAGAAACCGTTACCTGGTTCCATTCAACGTTCTGCCCAGAAAACGTTACCGGGCGAATACTTATGCGGTAATTACTGACCATCCCCGTGCGAATTGCTTCCCGGCGCTGCCGGGTTGGCCGCGGGCCCTGCCCGCAATTCCCAAATCAGGCGTAGAAATCCCGAATCTTCTTGGCCCGGCTGGGGTGGCGAAGCTTTCGGATGGCCTTGTTCTCGATCTGACGGATTCGCTCCCGGGTGACGCCGAAAATCTGGCCCACCTCTTCCAGGGTATGCGTCCGCCCATCGTACATGCCAAAGCGCATCCGAAGCACGTCGGCCTCCCGTTCGGTGAGGGTGCCCAGAATTTCCTTCAGCGCCTCGGCAAGCAGGGCGTTGGAGGTGGCGTCGGCGGGGCCGGGGGTGCGCTCGTCCTCCACAAAGGAGCCGATGGAGGTATCCTCTTCGTCACCCACAGGGGTGTCCAGGCTCAGGGTGTCGGCGGCGGTGCGGTTGGCCTCGATGATCTTCTCCACAGGCAGGCCCAATTCCTTGGCGATTTCCTCCACAGTGGGCTCCCGGCCCAGCTCCTGAACCAGCTTCCGGTTGCAGCGGGTGGCCTTGTTGATAACCTCCACCATATGCACCGGAACCCGGATGGTTCTTGCCTGGTCGGCAATGGCACGGGTGATGGCCTGCCGAATCCACCAGGTGGCATATGTAGAGAATTTGTTTCCCTTTGTCCAGTCGAATTTGTCCACGGCGCGGATCAGACCCGTGTTGCCCTCCTGAATCAAATCCAGGATGTGCAGCCCCCGGCCGGAGTATTTCTTGGCGATGGAAACCACCAGCCGCAGGTTGGCCTCGGTGAGCTTATTTTTTGCCTCCTGATCTCCCTCGGAGATACGCTTGGCCAGCTCCACCTCTTCCTCGGCGGAGAGCAGCTTCACCTGACCGATTTCCTTCAGATACATGCGCACCGGGTCGTCCAGGCTGTACTCGGCAGCCAAATCCACCGGATCCACCAGGTCTTCCTCTTCCACGCCCCGCAGGTCAATGTCGCCGTCCAGGCCGTCTCCCAGGATACCCAGGCCGTCCCCCAGTCCGTCATCCAGCGCATCCAGGCTCTCGTCCAGAGCGTCCAGGTCGGAGGTGGTGATCTGGATATTCATGGCCTCAAAACGGTCATAAACCTCTTCAATCTTCTCCGGCGACAGGTTCATCTTGGACAGGACGGCATTCAGATCGGAATCACGAATCATGCCCTCCTTCTTGCCCTGGGCGATCAGGGCTTGCAGGGAAGCCTGAACATCTTCCATTTTTCCGCTTTTCTTCGCAGTGCTCATGAACGTACCCCTTTTATCAGTCTATCCATTCTTTTGAATTTCTCATGCTGTAAAACTATACCCCTTTTTTAGCAGAACGGCAAGGGGGTTTTACAATTTTTTTCCGAACTTTTTGCCGACCCCGCCGCTTTTTTCAGGCAAATTTAGTTTTCTCCCGGTTTTCCGAAAACATACGGTTTACTTTTCCGGAAAGATTCGCTATAATTGGTAAAAAAGGATGGTGGAGTGGGCCCTTATTGCAATGAAATACGCTTCGCTTGTGAAATCCGGCTGACGCCGGGTGAAATCGGGCACTTACGTGCCCGCTGAAATGCGCTTTGCGCATTGTGGTGTCGCCGTTGGCGACAAATGAAATTTCCCGAAACAATCCCAATATCAAGGAGCAAATCATATGACCGACCTTTCCCATATTCGTAATTTTTCCATCATTGCCCACATTGACCACGGCAAGTCCACTCTGGCGGATCGGCTGATGGAGCAGTGTGATGCCATTGACCTGCGCCAGCGGGCGGAGCAGCTGCTGGACTCCATGGATCTGGAACGGGAACGGGGCATCACCATCAAGGCAACGGCGGTGCAGCTGAATTATACCGCCGACGACGGGGAAAGCTATGCTCTGAACCTGATCGACACTCCGGGCCACGTGGACTTCAACTACGAGGTCTCCCGGAGCCTGGCCGCCTGCGAGGGGGCCGTGCTGGTGGTGGATGCCAGCCAGGGGGTGGAGGCCCAGACCCTGGCCAACACCTATCTCGCCGTGGACGCCGGGCTGGAGGTGCTGCCGGTGGTGAATAAAATTGACCTGCCCTCCGCCCGGCCCGCCGAGGTGAAGGCGGAGATCGAGGACATCATCGGTATCCCCGCCCAGGACAGCCCGGAGATTTCCGCCAAGAACGGCATCAACATCCACGCTGTGCTGGAAATGATCGTGGGTCAGGTGCCCGCCCCTGCCGGGGATCGAAACGCCCCCCTGCAAGCGCTGATCTTCGACAGCCAATACGACAGCTACCGGGGTGTCATCGTCTACACCCGGGTGAAGCAGGGCACGGTCCGCCCCGGCATGGACATCAGGATGATGGCCACCGGCGCAGTATACAGGGTGGTGGAGGTTGGCACCATGCACCCCCTGGGCCTGAACCCCCGGGACGCTCTGGGCGCCGGAGAGGTGGGCTACATCACCGCCTCCATCAAAACCGTCTCCGACACCCGGGTGGGCGACACCATCACCGGGGTCGAGAATCCCGCCTCAGAGCCTCTGCCCGGCTACCGGCAGGTGCAGCCCATGGTCTACTCCGGCATTTACCCCGCCGATGGGGCCAAGTATCAGGACCTGCGGGAGGCTCTGGAAAAGCTGAAGCTGAACGACGCCTCCATGAGCTACGATTTGGAAAGCTCCATCGCCCTGGGCTTCGGTTTCCGCTGCGGCTTTTTGGGGCTGCTGCACATGGAGATCATCCAGGAGCGGCTGGAGCGGGAATACAACCTGGATCTGATTACCACCGCCCCCAACGTCATCTACCGGGTGACGAAAAACGACGGCACGGTACTTCTGGTGGACAATCCCCTGGACTACCCCAGTCCGGACGAGATTCAGCTGGCGGAGGAGCCCTATGTAAAGGCCAGTCTCATCGCCCCCCAGGACTATGTGGGCAACATCATGGATTTGTGCCAGCAGCGCCGGGGCGAATTCAAGGACATGGTCTATCTGGATGCCAGCCGGGTGGAGCTGCACTACGAGATGCCCCTGAATGAGATCATCTATGATTTCTTTGACGCCCTCAAATCCCGCACCCGGGGCTACGGCAGCCTGGACTATGAGTTCATCGGCTACCGGCCCAGCCGTCTGGTGAAGCTGGACATTCTGCTAAACGGCGACATTGTGGACGCCCTGAGCTTCATCCTCTTTGCGGACAACGCCTACCCCCGGGCCCGGAAAATCTGCGAGAAGCTGAAAGAGAACATCCCCCGCGCCCAGTTTGAGATTCCCGTCCAGGCGGCCATCGGCGGCAAGATCATTGCCCGGGAGACCATCAAGGCCCTGCGCAAGGACGTGCTGGCCAAGTGCTACGGCGGCGACATCACCCGGAAGAAGAAGCTGCTGGAAAAGCAGAAGGAGGGCAAAAAACGGATGCGCACCTTCGGCACCGTTTCCGTCCCCTCCGAGGCCTTCATGGCCGTACTGAAGCTGGACGAAGATTGACAAGGAGGCTGCTATGTCGATTTTTTCAAGACGAATCAACAAAACCCCTCTGGGGGTCTACGTGCACATTCCCTTCTGCAAGAGCAAATGCCAATACTGCGACTTCTACTCCCTGGCCTGCAAGGACGACGGCCTGATGGACAGCTACCTGGACGCCGTGTGTGCCCATATCAAAGAGGCCGGGGCTCTGGCGCCGGGGTACAAGGTGGATACCATTTACTTCGGCGGCGGCACCCCCAGCTATTTCGGCGGGGACGCC
This sequence comes from Oscillospiraceae bacterium, assembly GCA_021771675.1. The sequence continues at coordinate 5,125 of JAETOP010000011.1, forward strand.
ATTGCCATCATCATGACCTGCATCCGCCGGAATTTCGACGTGGCCATTGACGCCGAGATCACCTTCGAGGCCAACCCGGATTCCGTCACCGACAAGCTGCTCCACCGGATGCGGGCAGAGGGCTTCAACCGGGTGAGCCTGGGGGTCCAGGACAACCACGACGATATGCTGAAAAAGCTGGGCCGCCCCCACACCTATGCCCAGGCCGTATCCGCCTTCCAGCGCATCCGCAAGGCGGGGTTCCGGAACGTATCCCTGGATTTGATGTACGGCCTCCCCGGTCAGACCCTGCAGGACTGGCAGGAGACGCTGGCCGATGTGCTGCGGATGAATCCGGAGCATTTCAGCTGCTACGGGCTCAAGGTGGAGGAGGGCACGCCCCTGTACGAAGTGAAGGACGTGATCGGCCTGCCGGACGACGACACCCAGGCGGATATGTATCTGGCAGCGGTGGAGATGCTTCGGGATCGGGGCTTCCGGCAATATGAAATCTCCAATTTCGCCCGGAAGGGACTGTACTCCCGGCACAACTACAAATACTGGACCGGCGGCGAGTATCTGGGCTTCGGCCCCAGCGCCAGCTCGGATTTTGCGGGCAAGCGGTTCACCCTGGTTTCCGATTTGCAGGGCTATATCAACGGCATCCGCACCGGCGGCGACATTATGGAGGACGTTCAGGAAATCCCCCTGCGGGAGCGGGCGGGAGAGTACATCATGCTCCGTCTGCGAACCAACGCCGGTATCTCCCCCCAGGAATATGAGCGGATGTTCATGCTCCCCTTTGAGCCCCTGGAAAAAATTCTGCAAAAGCACCAGATCTATGCCCGGGCTGCCCAGAGCAACGACGGCCGCTGGTCCCTGACCCCCAAGGGGTATCTGGTTTCCAACGACATCATCTCCGACCTGCTCATCGCCCAGGACGAGGCAGGCTCCATCAAGAGAGTGTAGCCCGATCCAGGCGGCGTGCCGCCTGGATCATGTTCAGTCTTTCATCCGCCATATCAGCCCTCCGTTCCCATCGTCAACCAGTTCAACATCCTCCGGGTAGGGATTCTGGCTGCTTGCGGCTACAAGCTCGTCTTCCCATCGGCCCTGATTCAGCCAGGTGGCAGGATTTGGAATATACTGGCCGTCCTCCTTACTCCATTGGACGCTGCACTTCTGCCGCTCAATTGCAGTCAGGAGTGTTTCAACCGGTTCTTTTACACGGCTGAAAGCTTTCTTAGCAGAACTCTTTCCAACTTTCTTCGGGTATACTGACCAGAATTTTTCAAAATCCACATCCCGCAGCTTGCCTGCGGGCTTTTCGCTTTGTTTAGATTGGTTATTCTTATCTATACTATCCTCTTCTATACTATACTGTGGTTCCATCATGGTTCCAGTTTGGTTCCGCTCTGGTTCCACTTCGGTTCCAAGGGCATATTTGCCGTTATTTTTCAGACATAAGGATGCCTTTTCATCCTGATAAATCGTCTCTGTATAGCGGTCTCTTTTCAGAAGATTGTTGATTTTCCAATCTGTAATGGCCACGACGCCGCTGTCGAAGGGAATGATAAACCCCTTTTCGGCTAAGAGACGCATATCATCATCATTGCACCCCACAGAGCGCTGGATTTTCTTCGGGGACGATACAAAGCCGTCATCGTCCCCGTGCATTCCCAGGTGAAAATACAGGCTCTGGGCGCTGGGCGGCATATCCGTAAATCGGTCTGTGTCAACTACTTGCAAAGAAAACATCCGTTTCTGCGCCACGGCCTTACCCTCCCTCCACCTGCGCCTGACCGGTAGCCTGGGGTTTATTTTTCTGATACATTGCTCTCTCATCTCCTTGTCAAAGTCGTTACAAGTGCATTTTAGATAATGATATTTTACCATATGCCGTCAGGAAAATCAAGGGGACAAAGTAAATTTTTTTAGAGGAAATACATAATGGTAAACCACTTGGGAAATTAGGAGTTAGGAATGAGGAGTTAGGAATTGTACGGGGAATCATCTGGTAGATAAATTGGTATTTATCAGTGGGTTGAATAGTGAGGGGCAAAGGTTTCTGAGCAAAGGCCCCCCTTACACTTCGGGAGCCTTCCTCAGAAGCCTTTACCTGATTCCATTCAACGAACTGCTGAACAAAACCGATAAGCACATTATTTTTTCATTGCATTTTCGTTCATTTGTGCTATAATCAAAGAAAAAGGATGCGTCAAGCATCGGCAGGAGGGAACGACCATGTCCAGAACCAGCAACAAGGCTGAGCTGATTGTGAATTATGTCAACCAATTTGTGCAGGAGAACGGCTATTCCCCCTCGGTGCGGGAGATCGGAGAAGCGGTGGGGCTCCGCTCTACCGCCTCGGTGAGCTATCATCTCCAGGCCTTGCAGCAGAAGGGGATACTCCAATCCACCGGGGCCAAGGGGCGCAAGCGTGCTCTGGCCACGGGAGCCCGGCCCGGGCAGATTCCCATTGTGGGCGTGGTCACAGCGGGGCTTCCCATCCTGGCGGTGGAAAATCAGGAGGGCACCATGCCCTGGAACGATCCCGGCTGCTTCGCCCTGCGGGTTCGGGGAGACAGCATGGTTGGCGCCGGCATCCTCAGCGGGGACAAGGTGGTGGTTCGCCCCCAGCAAAATGCGGACGACGGCCAGATCGTGGTGGCCCGCATCGGAGACGAGGCCACGGTGAAGCGCCTGCGCCGCCGCCACGGGGAAATCTGGCTCATGCCGGAAAACGAGAACTACAGCCCCATCGACGGCACCGAGGCCGAAATCATCGGCATCGTGAAGGCCGTGGTGCGGGAGTATTAAGGATGCACTATGTGACGGCAAAAGGAATTTTATCAGCGCAAAATGGGATGAATTTATACCGTGGCTGCTCCCATGGGTGCATCTACTGCGATTCCAGAAGCCGATGCTATCAGATGAACCACCCTTTTGAGGACATTGAGGTCAAGGAGAACGCCATTGCGCTGCTGGAGGATGCCCTGAAACACAAGCGTAAAAAATGTATGATTGGAACCGGGGCCATGACCGACCCCTACATCCCCCTGGAAATGAAGCTCCAGTATGTGCGCAGGGCCCTTTCTCTCATCGATGAACACGGCTTTGGCTTTACCGTGCTGACCAAATCCCACCGAATTCTGCGGGACATCGACCTTTTGCAGCGCATCAACGAGAAATCAAAATGCGTGGTTCAAATGACCCTGACCACCTGCGACGAAGCCGTGTGCAGAAAAATTGAGCCAAATGTCAGCACCACGGCCCAGCGTTTTGCCGTTTTGAAGCAGATGCGCCGTGCGGGTATTCCCACAGTTGTGTGGCTTTGTCCCATTTTGCCATTCATCAACGACACCGAGGAAAATATCTCCGGCATTTTGGATATGTGTATGGAGGCAAAGGTATACGGCGTCATCTGTTTCGGGATGGGCCTGACCCTCCGGGAAGGGAACCGGGAGTATTTTTACCAGCAGCTGGACCGCCTGTACCCGGGGCTAAAGGAAGAATACATCAGGCGGTACGGGAATCAGTACATCATCGACAGTCCCAGCAGCGAAAAGCTGATGCACTTGTTTCACACAAAATGCCAGCAGTACGGAATCGTCCATGACAACGAGCAGATTTTCCGGTTCCTGCACCGCTTTGAAGAAAAGAGCAGGCAGCTCAGCCTTTGGGATTGAGAAAATAGCAAACATTGCCCCCGCCGACCAGGTTCCGTTTTTGGGGTAGTACGTTGAATGGTGTCAGGTACCGGTTTCAGAGGAAGGCTCCCCTGTGTAAGGGGTAAGCGAAGCGCAGTGGCGGTAGTGAATGACAACGTAAGTGGACTGTCAGAGCCGCCACCGGGTTTGCCGCAGCAAACTGGCACGGCGTAAGCCGTGACTGAGGGACTGTGCAGCAGGCACTTCCCTTTTCGCCTAACTCGATGCGAATTCGTAACATTTTACTGCGACAGTCCCTCAGTCAGCTTCGCTGACAGCTCCCCTTACACAGGGGAGCCTCCCTCAGAAGCCTTTCCCCTCGACCATTCAACGCACTGCCAAATTGCAGTTTACTGAGTTTATCGATAAGCATATGGCATGAAACAGCACATCGGCCAACTCTTTTCGGAGCTGACCGATGTGTTTTATTCTTTGTTCCGCCGCAGAAACGTTACCGGGCAGATAACATGGATAACGACTACCGACGCACCCCGTGCGAATTGGCCACGGGCCCTGCCCGTTACCAGGAGAGCATTTTGTGGAAGAGCTCCATGTAGCGGGAGGCGGGGACGTTCCAGCTGAAGTCCTGGCACATCTCGGTGCGCTGGAGAGCTCGGAAGCCCTCGGGGTCATTCCGATACAGATTCAGAGCCCGGACAATGGCCGCAAAGAAGTCGTCGGCATTGTAGCTCTGGAAGGTGAAGCCCAGGCCGCCCTTGCCGTTCTCGTCACAGGGAGGCACCGTGTCCTTCAGGCCGCCGGTGGCGTGAACCACAGGCACCGTGCCATAGCGCATGGCGTTCATCTGGCTCAGGCCGCAGGGCTCGGACTTGGAGGGCATCAGATAGATGTCCGCACCGGCGTACATCCGGGCCGCCAGACCCAGATTGAAGGTGATCTTCGCCGCCACCTGCTCCGGGAACTGCTTCGCCAGCTCCTTGAAGAAGGTCTCGTACTGGGCCTCGCCGGTGCCCAGAATAATCAACTGGGCATCCTGCTCCCACATCAGCCGCCGGGCGATGTAGCACAGCAGGTCCAGTCCCTTGTGGCCGGCCAGACGGGTGACCATCACCATCAGAGGCACATCCGGCTTCACCGGCAGGCCAACCTCCTCCTGCAAGCTGGCCTTCACAATGGCCTTGCCCTCCACGAAGTTCTCTGCGTTGAAATGGGCAGGCAGAGCGGGGTCAGTCTCCGGGTTGAAGGTTCCCACGTCGATGCCGTTGGTGATGCCGGTGAGCTTCCAGGAGGCTCCGGCGATGACGCTGTCCAGGCCGTGGGCATAGTAGGGATACATCAGCTCCCGGGCGTAGGTCTCGGACACGGTAGTCACCATGTCGCAGCACTCGATGCCGCCCTTCATCATGTTCACGGAGTTGTTCATGTCCAGGGTGCCCCGGTACTCCCAGGGCAGACCCAGCATATCGTCAAAGAAATCCGCCCGGGCCCAGCCCTGATACTCGATGTTGTGGATGGTGTACATCACCCGGGTGTTGGGGAACTTGTCGTAGTACACCGCCTTACGGTACACGGGAATCAGGCCGGTCTGCCAGTCGTTGCACTGGATGATGTCCGGGATGAAGTCCAGGGCCACCATGGCGTCCAAGCAGGCCCGGGAGAAGAAGGCGAAGCGCTCACCGTCGTCCATGTCGCCGTAGATGGGGCCGGGGCGGCCGCCGAAATAATACTCGTTATCCAGGAAGTACACCTGCACACCGTCGGTACGGCCATTCAGCTTGAACACGCCGCAGTACTGCTGCCGCCAGCCCAGGCGCACCCGAAATTCCGCCACCTTCTCGGTCACATAGGCGGCGTTATTTTTGATCTTGTTGTAATAGGGCAGGAACAGAGCCACCTCATTGCCTTCAATCCGCTGCAAGGCGGCAGGCAGGGCCTCCATCACGTCGCCCAGGCCGCCGGACTTGGCGTAGGGAGCGCCCTCGGAGGCGCAGACGGCAATTCTCATACAATTTCCCCTCTCTTAATCACGATGGGATTGGCCTTGGTTCCGAAAAGCTTGGTGCCGGGGGTGACGGTGACATTCTTGTCCAGAATCACGTTCTTCAGCTCGCAGCCCGGGCCGATGACGCTGTCGTTCATGATGACACAGTTCTCTACGGAGGCGCCCTCGGCGATGGTCACCTGACGGAAGAGCACGGAGTTCTTCACGGTGCCGTCCAGCATGCAGCCGTCGGCGGCCACCACATTCTCAATGTCGCAGCTCTCGCCGTAGTAGCTGGGCACCCGGTCACGAACCTTGGTATAGATGGGATGTGCGCCGTTGAACAGGCCGTCACGAACCTTCTTGTCCACCAGGGCCAGGCTGTGCTGGAAGTACTCCTGGGTGGATTCATTGAACATGGCGATGCCCTCGTACTGATAGGCGTTGACGGTAACCTTGCCGCTGCGCCAGCCGCCCATGCACAGGTCCCGATCCATATGGAACCAGTTCTTGGCAACCAGGGTCTTGACCTCCCGGATCAGCACCTGACGGCTCATGACAAAAATGTCCATGGAGGCCTGGTAGTCGGCGGAAGCCGCATAGTCGCAGACCATATCCGTTACCTGGCCGTCCCCCCCCAGCTTCAAAGCAAAGTCCATCACCTTCTTGCCGTTGCACACGCCCTTGGTGGTGACCACGGTAATGTCCTTGCCGGAGGCGATGTGATCCGCCACCACCTTGTTCAGATCGATGTTGGACAGCACGGTGGAGTCGATCATAATGACGTAATCGTCATCGCAGTATTCCAGGAAATCCATGTTGGAGGACAGGCTCTCCAGCTTGCCCCGGTAGGAGTGATTCACGGAGGAGGCATAGGGGGTCAGAAATTCCAGTCCGCCCTCGCCCAGCTCCAGGCCCCATTCCTCGCCGTCGCCGATGTGGTTCATCAAAGACTGGTAGCTGTAGCGGGCGATGATGCCCACATGCCGCACCCCGGCAAAGGCCAGGTTGGAAAGGCCGAAGTCCACCTGGCGGTAGCGGCCGCCGAAGGGCAGGGAGGCCATGGTTCTCTTATTGGTCAGCTCACCGATGTTTCCGTCATTGGTGAAGATAATACCCATCACATTCATTTTCTCTTACCTCCTTACAGCATTGCGCCGGGAGCAAGCACGGCATTCTCCTCGATGACAATGCCCTTGCCAGCCACGCTGATCTTCTTCTTTTCGCCCGGTTCAAAGGCGCCGCCCACTACAGCGTTGCGGCAGACTCTGGCATCCTCGCCCAGGATGGCATGCCGGACAATGGCGCCGGGCTCCACCACCACACCGGGCATGACAACGGAATCCTCAATCAGAGCGCCCTCGCCGATGGTGCAGCCCACGCTGACCACGCTGTGGCGAACGGTGCCGTAAATCTCACAGCCCTCGGCCACGAAGGCGTTGACGATCTTGGCGGAGGCATCGATGTAGCTGGAGGGGAAGGCGGAGTTCCGGGCGTAGATCTTGGTCCGCTCGTCACCCCGGATATTGAATTCGGGATTCTTGCCCAGCAGCTCCATGTTGGCTTCCCACAAAGAGTCGATGGTGCCCACATCCTTCCAGTAGCCGTCAAAATTGTAGGCCATCAGCTTGTGGCCGCCGTTTAAGAGCATGGGGATGATGTTCTTGCCGAAGTCGTTGGAGGACTCGGGGTTCTCCTCGTCGGCGATCAGGGCCTCCCGCATCACCTTCCAGGTGAAGCAGTAGATGCCCATAGAGGCGTTGGTGGACTTGGGCTTCTTGGGCTTCTCCTCGAACTCATAGATGGTGTTGTCGGGGTTGGTGTTCAGGATGCCGAACCGGGAGGCCTCTTCCAGGGGGACATTGCGCACGGCGATGGTGCAGGCCGCACCGTTTTTCTCGTGGTAGGCCACCATCTGGGAGTAGTCCATCTTATAGATATGGTCGCCGGAGAGCACGATCACATATTCCGGGTCAAACCGGTCAATGAAGTCGATGTTCTGATAGATGGCGTTGGCAGTACCCTTGTACCAGCCCTGCTTCTTGTCATGGCGCTCGTAGGGGGGAAGCACCTGGGCGCAGCTGTGGGTCTTGTTCAGATTCCAGGGCTGGCCGTTGCCGATGTATTCATTCAGCTCCAGGGGCTGATACTGGGTGAGAATGCCCACGGTATCGATACCGGAGTTGACGCAGTTGGACAGGGGGAAGTCGATGATCCGGTACTTGCCGCCGAAGGGCACGGCAGGCTTGGCGGTTTTTTCCGTCAAAACATAGAGACGGCTGCCCTGGCCACCGGCCAGAAGCATGGCGATACAGCGTTTTTTCTGAAAATACATGGTCACAGCTCCTTATGTCAATGATATTTGCGCTCGTAAAAGGGTGGATTACATCCACGAATAACATACCATATTTTTACCAAATAAAAAAGTGACAATTTGCCTAAAATATGAACTTTCTTTTTGGTAAAATGAATAAATATTCCATCAAGCCGGCCGGCGCAATCTGGCCAGTTTCCACAGAATCCGACAAAATATAAACACTTTGCCCCTAATTTCGCCAAAAAAACGCTCCCAAATTGGGAGCGTCTATCACAGCGCTGTTGTGAAATTGGAGCCGGAACGCAAACTCATTGCGAAATCACCCTCAGACCGGAGAGCTGTTCCCTTCCAGTACCCGTTGGGGCGCTGATTTCACCTGCAATTGAAGCTTGTCCACCATGAGAGCAATGCATTCGGAATTGCAGGGCTTTGCCCCATCGGAGGCGGTAAAGCCAAAATGCAGGGGATAATTTTTCAGGCTCCCTCTCTCCCAGGCGACCTTAATGGCATGGCGAATGGCTCGCTCCACCCGGGAGGGAGTGGTGTCAAAGCGGTCGGCGATTCTGGGATAGAGCACCGTGGTAATGGCCCCCAGCAGGCTTATATCCCCCAGGGAGAGGACCACAGCCTCCCGCAGATACTGGTAGCCCTTCAGGTGGGCGGGAACGCCGATCTCATGAAGCATCCCGGTAACCAGAGCTTCTTCGCCGGAGCGCCCCTGCCGCTGCCAGTCCCTGTCCCCTGTGTGATACTCCATGGAAGCGCCTCCTCCGTTGTAATCAGTTATTTGTTATCCCAGCGAAAATCCCAGTTATTTTTTGTGCATTTCACATATAATAACATATATATTTTGTTTAATCAATTATTAAGGCAAATATTTTTTGACTATTCCGCCATTTAGGCTGGTTATCATTTACAGAAGAGGTGATGACCATGTTTGAAGAATTTGTCCGGGAGCGCATTACCCAGCTGCGCTTAAAAAAAGGTGTCTCGGAGTACCAAATGAGCTACGATCTGGGTCACAGCCGTGGGTATGTATACAACATTTCCTCCGGCAAGGCGCTGCCGCCCCTGAAGGAATTTTTTGCCATCTGCGACTATTTTGAGATCACGCCCCAGCAGTTTTTTGATACCTCCAATCAGAATCCCGAGCTCATACAAAAAGCCGTGGAGGGGATGAAAAAGCTCAGCGAGGATGACCTGCTCATGCTTCTGGGAATCATTAACCGGATGCTGAAATAGCGGCGGGCAATGCCCGCTGATAAACCGCACGGAGCTGGTCAGTCCCCGTTTTTGCCCTGACCCGCCCGGTAACGCTTTTGCGGCAAGACGTTGAATGGAATCAGGTAACGGCTTTTGAGAAAGGCTCCCGAAGTGTAAGGGGAGCCTTCCTCAGAAACCATTCCCCTCCATCATTCAACGTGCTGCCAACTTACAATTTCCCGGTTTACATATATCCCGACTCCCAAATATTTTAATAAATATCTTTACTAAAGTCAATAGTAAAAATGTTTACTTTGCTACACTATAGGCAACGTGAAGCAAAGGCGGGATAACATGCAGACTTTTTTTGAAAAAATACGGGGACTGCGGGAGGACAACGACCTGACCCAGACCGAGGTCGCCACAGTTCTGGGCACCTCCCAGACGATGTACGCAAGATACGAGCGGGGCGCCAACGAGATGCCCATTCACCATCTGATCACCTTATGCAGGTTCTATAATGTCTCCGCAGACTATTTGCTGGATACAGCGCCGGATCTGCGCCGAAGGCAGAAAAAGGCGGCCCGTTCGGCAAAAATGAAAAAATAGCGAAAACCACCCGGCGGCGAGTCACCGCTGACAATCTCGCACGGAGATGGGAGGTTATCGCTTTTGCCCTGACCCGCCCGGTAACGCTTTCTGGGCAGAAGGTTGAGTGGTGATGGGTGACGGCTTTTGAGGAAGGCCCCCCTGTGTAAGGGGGGCTGTCGTGCGAACAGCACGACTGGGGGACTGTGCGGTGAGATGTTACGAATTCGCACCAGGTTAGGCGAAAAGGTAAGATTGTACTGCGACAGACTCCTGCCTCGGCGGAAAATTCCCCGGGTCAGGAGTGTTTTTGCTGTTTTTCAGAACTGGGCAGCCTCCGCGCTTTTCAGCTGCAACTGAAGCTTGTCCGCAATGAGAGCGATGAATTCACTGTTGGTGGGCTTGCCCTTGGTGTTGGATACGGTGTAGCCAAAGAAGCGCTGGAGGGTATCCAAATCTCCCCGGTCCCAGGCGACTTCAATGGCGTGGCGGATGGCCCGCTCTACTCTCGACGGGGTGGTGCCAAAGGTTTTGGCCACCTGGGGGTAGAGTACCTTGGTAATGGCGTTGATGACGTCCATGTCATTGACGGCGATGATGATGGCCTCCCGGAGGTACTGATAGCCCTTAATGTGGGCCGGGACGCCGATTTCATGAATGATGCCGGTGACCATGGACTCGATGCTTGTCTTGTCCGCTCGGCGGGGGGCTGGATACCGGAGGCTCTCCCCTCCCCGGATTTCCTCCAGCCGCTCCACCAATGCGGTCATGTCACAGGGCTTCAGCATCAGATACCGAACCCCCAGGCTTGCCGCAGCGCTGGACACATATTCTGTTAAAAATACGGATGTGGCCAAGGTCACAGGCCGGCGCTCCATGCCGGATATGGCTTTCAGGACGCTGAGGCCATCCTGTTTGCTGAGCATCAGGTCCAGCACCAGCACATCGGGCTTGCGCTCTGCGATCAATCGAATGGCCTGCTCCCCGTCAGCCGCCGTTCCTACAACCTGGAAGCCCTCCGACCGTTGCAGTGCGGCGGCCAGGGCATTACAGAAATCCTCTGCACTGTCCGCAATCAATACGGTTGTTGCATGTTCCATACATTCCTCTCCTGTCACTAGAATTTCTCCCCATCCGATACGGCAAACCCTTCACCGTGTGCGACAAATATAATTTAGCACAGCCTTGTCCTTTTTGCAAGGAAATTCCATAACAATCGTTCGTCATAAACATCGATTTTCCAACTGATTTCACGCATTTTCGACATTTAATAGACTATTTTGGCGAAGGAGTCGATTTTCTGTCGAATGCTGTCGGATTGAGGCGGGTCGGTTGACGTGTCCGGTTTTGTGGTGTACAATGGCCGGGAGAAAAAACCAAGGAGGAACCGATCATGAATGATATTTGGAATTTGGATCCCATCTACCAGGGCTTTGACGACCCCGCCTTCCAGCAGGATTTTAACCGGCTGGAAAGTACACTGGCTCTGCTCAAAGCATTTTCCCAGACTTTGGAGCAGGGGAATCCAGCCGAGACATTGCGCCGGGGACTGACCCTTCAGGAGGAGATGGTTCGGGATGTGATGAAGCTGGCAGGGTTTGCGGAGCTGAAGCAGGCGGCCAACACCCAGGACGTCCAGGCCGGGTCCCAGCTGGGCCGGGTATTGGGCCTTTACAGCGAAAGCGCCGCTCCCATTGCCGCCTTTGAAAGCTGGGCCGCCGGGCTGCCCAATCTGAACGAGCTGATTGCGGCTGACCCCTTCCTCCAGGAATACAAGTTCCTGCTGGGGAATCTGGCCGATTCCAGCCGCCACCTGCTGCCCGGGATCGGAGAACAGGTGATGGCCAAGCTGAAGCTCTCCGGCGGCAATGCCTGGAGCGAATTGCAGCAGAACCTGACCAGCACCGTGCCCGTGAGCTACCGGGGGGAGACCATCAATCTCTCCGCCGTCCGGAACCTGGCCTACAGCCCCGACCCCCAGGTTCGCCGGGATGCCTACGAGGCAGAGCTGCGGTGCTATGACGCCATCAAGACGCCGGTGGCCTACGCCCTGAACTCCATCAAGCTGGAAACCATCAACGAATGCCGTCTTAGGGGCTACAAATCTCCCCTGGAGCGGACGCTGAAGGAGTCCCACATGGAGCGGGCCACTCTGGACGCCATGTTCACCGCCATGGAAGAGTACCTGCCCCAGTTCCGCCGGTATCTGAAGGCCAAGGCCAAGGCATTGGGCCATGAAGGCGGCCTTCCCTGGTATGATCTCTTCGCCCCCATGGGCAAGTCCTCCTCCACCTTCACCGCCCAGCAGGCCAGGGACTACCTGGTGGAGCTGTTCTCCCATTTTGACAGAGAACTCAGCGACATGGTCCGCACCGCCTTTGACAATGCCTGGATTGACTTCTATCCCCGCAGCGGCAAGGCGGGAGGCGCTTTCTGCGCCGGGGTGGACTGCCTGGGAGAGAGCCGGATTCTCACCAATTTTGACGGCCAGCTGACGGACGTGGTGACCCTGGCCCACGAGCTGGGCCACGCCTTCCACAACCAGTGCATCCGGGATCACCGGATTTTGAACCACGACTACTCCATGCCCCTGGCGGAGACCGCCTCCACCTTCAACGAGTGCGTGGTGATGAACCACGCCATTGCCCAGGCGGCGGATCCGGGAGAAAAGCTGGCCCTCATCGAGTCCCAGCTTCAGGACGTGACCCAGATCATTGTGGACATCTCCTCCCGCTACCGCTTCGAGACCCAGGTGCTCTCCCGGCGGGAGGAGGAATTCCTGGACCCGGACACCCTCTGCCAGCTGATGCTGGACGCCCAGCGGCAGAGCTACGGCGACGGTCTGGCGGAGGGACAGATGCACCCGTATATGTGGGTGTGCAAGAGCCACTACTACGGCTCCACCTTCTACAATTTCCCCTATGCCTTCGGCGGCCTGTTCGCCCGGGGTCTGTACGCCAAATACCAGCAGGAGGGTGCGTCCTTCGTGCCCAAGTACAAGCAGCTGCTCCACACCACCCCCAGCGCCACCGTCGAAGACACCGCCAGAGTGGCGGGCATCGACCTGACGGACCCGGATTTCTGGCGCAGCGCCCTGGAAACCGTATCCGAGAGCATTGATCTGTTCTGCAAGTTAGTCAAGTAAATTGGTGTTTGAAGTGCAGGGCGCTTCACCCCAATGCGCACGGAGATGGCGGTAATCGTTATCCCCGAACTCCGCCCGGTAACGTTTTTGCATTCGTAGTGTCATGTAACCCATAAAAGTCTACGCTATTTTGTAGGGCGGGGTCATGAGCCCGCCCTACGCAAACATTCCCACAATTTACCACATATACAAAAAGAGGAATCAATGATGGACAATCGAATCAAAGCATTTTGCGACTATCTGGACCATTCCCACAGCGCCTATCACGCCCAGGCCAATCTGGTGGAGATTTTGAAGGAACAGGGCTACACCCCCCTGGACGAAGGCGCCCAGTGGAACATCGCCCCCGGCGGGAAATACTACGTCTGCCGTGGGGGCGCCACGGTAATCGGCATTCGGGTGCCGGAGACCACCCCCAGGGGATTCCTGATCTCCGCCGCCCACACCGACCGGCCCAGCTTCAAGCTGAAGGAAAACGGGGAGAAAACCGGCCCCTACACCAGCCTCTGCGTGGAGCGCTACGGCGGGAGCCTGATGGCCCCCTGGCTGGATCGCCCCCTGTCCATTGCCGGACGGGTTCTGATGGAGACGGAAACCGGGGCATCCTGCCGCCTGGTGGACATTGACCGGGATTTGCTGCTGATCCCCAACGTGGCCATCCACATGAACCGTCAGGCCAACGAGGGCTACAAGTGGAACCCCGTCATGGACCTGAACCCCCTGCTGGGAGGCAAGGAGGCCGCCGGGAAGCTGAGGGAAGTGCTGGAAGAGGCCGCCGGCGGCAAAATCCTGGGCCATGACCTATACCTCTATGTCCGGGAAAAGGCCACGGTCTGGGGCATGGAAGACGAATTCATCTCCGCCCAGGGCCTGGACGACCTGCAAAGCGTCTGGGGCTGCTTCCAGGGCTTCCTGAACGCCCAGCTGGGCGATGACATCGCCGTTTTCTGCGCTCTGAACAGCGAGGAAATCGGCTCCCGGACCGTCAATGGCGCAGACTCCTCCGTGATGGAGGATACCCTGGCACGAATTGCCCAGGGGCTTGAGCTGGATTACCGGCGGCTGCTGCACCAGTCCTTCCTGGTGTCTGCGGACAATGCCCATGCCGTCCACCCCAACCATCCCGAGCTGGCCGACCCGGGCAACGCTCCGGTGATGGGCCAGGGCGTGGTGCTGAAATTCAACGCCAACCAGCGCTACTGCACCGACGGGCTCTGCGCCGCCCTGCTGCGCAAGGTGTGCCAGAGAGCGGGGGCTCAGGTTCAGACCTACTACAATCGGCCGGACATCCCCGGGGGAAGCACCCTGGGCTGCGTGTCCATCGCCCATGTCTCCGTCCCCACCGCCGACATCGGCCTGCCTCAGCTGGCGATGCACAGCTGCTACGAGACCGCCTCCGTGGCCGATACCATCAGCCTGATGGAGGTAATGAAGGCCTATTACAGCTCCACCCTGGAAATGGTTGAGGATGGGTTTGTGCTGAGATAACCCTTTCTGACAGCAATCACATCATACTGTAAACTGGCAACGCCCTGGTTCCGAAGAACCAGGGCGATTTTATCAGATATTATGAAATTTTTATGTGGAATCATGTTGATAATTCAACCATAATATGATATGATCATCATACAAGGAACAGGAAGGAGGAGTCAGATGCCCAGAAAGAAAAAGGATGGCCGGCACATCAACTACTATATCGACCGGGAAATCTACGAACGGCTTGAACAGTACGCCGATGCCAAAGGCCAGCAAATGACCACCGCAATCGAGCGCATTCTGAAAGAGCATCTCGATCAGTACGAAGCAGAAAACAGACGTAAAGGAGGCAGCCCTATGTTTTGTCCCCATTGCAACGTAATCGTAAACGCTCCCAAGTGTCCCGTCTGCGGCAGCGGTAAAATTCGTGCACCACAAGAGGATGATTACTGCTATCTCACAGAAAAAGAAACGATATGGGCAGGGGCATTGTCCGACATTCTAACCCAAAACGAAGTGCCCTTTGTCACCAAAAACATGCTGGGAGCAGGTCTGTCCGCAAAAATGGGCCCGGCTCTTGAGCGAACAAGATTTTATGTGCCATATTCCCACTATCAGCTTGCGCAGGATTTGGAACGGGAGTTCTTCTCTTCTGATTTTAACCGCTGAATCGGAAATGAAACGGCCCTTGACTTTCCCGGCATCCATGCTATAATGAAGATAAGAAAAGGGCGTTGCCGATAGACGGTTCGCTCCCCTCTTAGTTACAAGAAGTAACCGCCGAGTTGGGGAACTCTGGGGCGGTTACTTCTTTTTGTTCTGAAAAATCTGTACAAACAGGTTGATCAGGCTGACAATCAGGGTACAAAAAACAAATAAATCTGTATATGTAACCAAATCTGCCACCCCCTTTCCATAAAGGCAGGGGGAAAAAGAAGTTTACCCCCTGCCAGAGGAGGAGAAACCGCCTACCGTATTCAGGCAACGCCCTGGTTCCGAAGAACCATTTGTATTCTAGCAAAGAAGTCCAAATTCGTCAAGTATTTGCAAATTTATTGCGAGGTGAATCCCGTAGGCAGTTTTAAGATTCCCGCCAACCACAAACAAAACCATCCGGTTTCCCAACGATGTTGTGGAAAAAGTAGAGCGGGCAATCCGGCAAAATCAACAATTTAATTCCTGTAAAAATGGTAAAAAAACCGATTGCGCCAACAAAAAAAATATGGTATCATTTCATTATTCCGGTGGAATATGTCTACTCCACAACACTAGACATAGGACGCTAAAATAAAGGAGGAAACCCCCGTTTCGACTCACGGTGCGGCAGTGTGGAGACCTGTCGTAATGCTTTCGCTATTTTACCTGGCGAAATGCGAGTGCGTTCATTGAGGATTCAGAACGCATGGAGTCAAAAAAACATGGCAAGCTTAACCCTGAAGAACATCAAGAAAGTCTACCCCTTCAATGGCGACGACGCCAAGCAGGCCAAGAAGAAAAAGAAGGGTGACGAGCCCGAGAAGAAGAAGAACAATCTTCAGATCACCGCTGAGGGCGTTGTGGCTGTTCAGGAGTTCAACCTGGACATCGCCGACAAGGAATTCATCGTTCTGGTCGGTCCCTCCGGCTGCGGCAAGTCCACCACCCTGCGTATGATCGCCGGCCTGGAAGACATCTCCGGCGGCGAGCTGTACATTGGCGACCGTCTGGTGAACGACGTTCCTCCCAAGGATCGCGACATCGCCATGGTTTTCCAGAACTACGCTCTGTACCCCCACATGACCGTTTATGACAACATGGCCTTCGCTCTGAAGCTGCGTCACGCCACCAAGGACGAGATCGACAAGAAGGTGAAGGAAGCCGCTGAGATTCTGGACATCACCCAGTACCTGGGCCGTAAGCCCAAGGCTCTGTCCGGTGGTCAGCGTCAGCGTGTAGCCATCGGCCGTGCTATCGTCCGGAACCCCCAGGTCATGCTGATGGACGAGCCCCTGTCCAACCTGGACGCCAAGCTGCGTAACCAGATGCGTGCTGAGATCATCAAGCTCCGTCAGCGCATCAACACCACCTTCATCTACGTTACCCACGACCAGACCGAGGCTATGACCCTGGGCGATCGGATCGTCATCATGAAGGATGGCTTCATCCAGCAGATCGGCACTCCTCAGGAAGTGTTCAACCATCCCTACAACCTGTTCGTCGCCACCTTCATCGGTACTCCTCAGATGAACCTGTTCGAGAACGCCGAGCTGGTGAAGGAGAACGGCAAGTACGCCGTCAAGCTGGACAATGTGACCGTGGAACTGTCCGCAGAGAAGCAGGCTGCTCTGGCGAAGAACAGCGTGGCTCCTCAGAAGGTGGTTCTGGGCGTCCGTCCCGAGCACATCGAGCTGGGCAGCACCGGCATCGACGCCAAGGTTGACGTGTCCGAGATGATGGGCTCCTCCGTGCACCTGCACGTCACTGCCATGGGCCGTGATGTGGTTCTGGTGGTCTCCACCATGAACATGACTGCCGCTGAGGTCGCCGCTCTGAACACCGGCGCCGCTGTGAAGTTCAACTTCGCCGGCCATGTCTGCCACCTCTTCTCCAAGGAGACCGGCATCAATCTGGAAGCCTAAATTCCCCATATTCCAACAGAAAAGCAGCCCGAAAGGGCTGCTTTTTTATGTGGAAATATTGTTGATTTCTGTCTGGTTTTATAGGAATCCCGCTTCCCAATAGAGATTTTATCCGGAAATCTTTTGAAAGCTATTTTGACTTCCTGTATGATACGGACACACGTCCCGGCATTTGTGGCAGGCAATTCTCCAGGTATGTGTCCGCTCATCCTCGCCGAACGCGTAGTCCCAGCAGGCCTGCTGGTTCACCTGTGCGTCATCCAAAGCGTGCACCGGGCATATTTCCACGCAAAGATTGCACTGATTGCAAATGGGCTCTTTTAACACGTCCGGCTCAAACGCTTCCGCGCACAACACCGCCCCCAGCCAAACCATGCTGCCAAACTCCGGTGTAATCAGCAGGGAATGCCGGCCGATTGTTCCCAAACCGGCGGCCTGAGCAGCATGCTTTTGGGATACAATGGAGCGCCACCTGTTTGTTTTTTCGTCCCATTGGCTTTCATTTGTTGGAATCGGTACGCACATCACCCCATGCCGCTCCATTTCGGCGCAGAAATTCAGGGCAATCATATCCATCTTGGGTGTGATTGTATTCCTGATTCGTGTGTATGGGATATGGGATTCACAGTACAATGCCCCCACCGGAAACCGGCACGCAAAGGAGATCACGGACTTGCAGGATGGAAATACATCCAAAGGATGAAATCCCTCCGGTGCATTTTCAAAGCGGTCTATGCTTGCGATTCCGCACAAGTCCGCTCCCAGCACCTTCATGATCTCTTTCACACGTTCTCTGTCCAGCATTTGAATTCTCCTCCAAGTCCTTGGAAAACAATACCATCCACCTATAAAAATCGAATAAACTGGCAGGACGTTGAATGGAATTAGGTCAAGGTTTCTGAGTAAAGGCCCCTCTGTGCAAGGGGCCTTCCTCAGAAGCCATCACTTGGTTCCATTCAACGGAACACTCAATTATTTCACCTGGCGGGAGGCAGATTGCCTCCCCTACGATCAAACGGAAGGTGCAGCGGGGCTCCATTGGGGCGGCACGTCGACAAACACCATCATTCCTAATTCCTAATTCCGACCTCTTCCAGTCTGGGCATGGCGGGAATGGCCCCATGGCGGCTGGTGGTGATGCTGGCGGCTTTGTTGGCAAAGGCGGCAATCTCCTCCACCCGTTTCAGCGTCAGCTTATCCAAATCCTCTTTCACCAGCTTCGTCAGGGCAGCGCCGAAGAAGGTGTCCCCTGCGCCGTTGGTGTCCCCCACCCTGACCTTGATGCCGGGGACGGAGCCGGTTTCCTCTCCCAGGCGGAAGAAGGCGCCGTTGGCACCCAGGGTTATGAAAATCAGCCGGATGCCCAGACCTGCCAGCACCCGGGAGCCCTCCACGGGGTCGTCGGTGCCAGTGAGCAGGGGCAGCTCCTCGTCGGAAATTTTCAGAATATCGCACAGAGGCAGGGCGTCCTTCATCTCCCGAATGGCTTCCTCGGGGCTCCCCCAGAGGCTGGAGCGGTAGTTGGGATCGTAGCTCACCAGGCAGCCGTTTTCCCGGGCCTTCTTTGCGGCGTAAAGGGTGGCGCTCCGGGCGGGCTCGGCGGTAAGGCTCACGGAGCCGAAGTGGAGAACCCGGGTGTTTTTCAGCAAATTCTCCGGAATCTCCCGGGCGTTCAGATTCACGTCCGCACTGGGATCACGGTAGAAGGTGAAGCTCCGCTCTCCGGTTTCATCCACGGAAACCACCGCCAGGGTGGTGTGCTCCCGCTCATCGGTAAGAAGGCCTGTGGTATCCACGTGGTTTTCGTTCAGCACGCAGCGGAGATAGTTTCCGAAAGCATCCCGGCCCACCTTTCCCACAAAGGCGGTCTGTGCCCCCAGCCGGGAAGCGGCCACCGCCAGATTGGCCGGTGCGCCGCCGGGATTGGCCGCATACTGCCCCACCCCCAATTGGTTCACTCCTGTCTGAGTCAGATCAACGAGAAGCTCGCCAATTGCTACAATGTCTTTCATTTTGCTAACTCCTCTGCCAGACGGCGGATGGATGCCTTGGTATCCTGGTCCATGGCGGACTTCATGGTGACCTTCTCCTGGGCAAAGGTGATATTCTTGCTCTTTTCCAGGGCGGCGGCCATGATTCGGGCGGCGGCAGGAGCCCAGGTGCCGTTTTCCATGAAGGCCACGGTGCGGTTCTGGAAGCTCCGCTCGGTGAGAGCGTGGAGGAAGGCGTGCATGGGCGGGAAGATGTCGCCGTTGTAGGTGACGGAAGCCAGCACCAGCCGGTCATACCGGAAGGCATCCTCCACACACTCGGCCAGGTCCGCCCGGGCCAGGTCCGCCAGCACCACCTTCTGGCCCCTGCTTTCCAGCTCCCGGGCCAGCTCCTCCGCCGCAGCCTTGGTATGGCCGTAAACAGAGGCATAGGCAATCATCACGCCAGAATCCTCCGGGCGATAAGAGGACCAGATGTCATATTTTTCAATGTAGTGGCCCAGATTTTCCTTGAGAATGGGGCCATGGAGGGGGCAGATGATGGCAATGTCCAGCGTGGCCGCAGCTTTCAGCAGCTTCTGCACCTGCATCCCGTACTTGCCCACAATGCCGATGTAATACCGCCGGGCCTCGCAGTCCCACTCATCCTCTACATCCAGAGCGCCGAATTTTCCGAAGCCGTCAGCGGAGAAGAGCACCTTGTCGAAGCTGTCATAGCTCACCATCACCTCGGGCCAGTGAACCATGGGGGCAAAGACGAAGGTCAGGGCGTGCTTGCCCAATGTCAGGGTTTCGCCGTCCTTCACGATCAGCCGTTTCATTTCCGGAGCGTCGGGGAAGAACTGAGCCATCATCACGAAGGTCTTGGCGTTGCCCACCACGGTGGCGTCAGGATAGCGCTCCAGGAATTTCACAATATTGGCAGAATGGTCCGGCTCCATGTGCTGCACCACCAGGTAGTCCGGCTTCCGGTCCCCCAGCACTGCGGCGATTTTTTCCAGCCACGCCTCCCCGAAGCGCTGATCCACCGTGTCCATCACAGCCACCTTATCATCCACAATCACATAGGAATTGTAGGCCATTCCATTGGGCACCAGGTACTGCCCCTCGAACAAATCCACCTCATGGTCATTCACGCCCACATAGCGAATATCATTTGTAATCATCCGATTTCCTCCTTGTGTTTTCTGCCCCATATTATACAGAAACACCCAAAATATTTCAATACTTTTTGAAATATTTTGGGTGCGTTTCTATTCTTACATGGCTACGCCGCTGCTGGACGATCGTCCGGGGAGGGTGATCCTCCCCGGAGCATTTTACTGATTTCCCATAAGTATCTGGGCCAGAGCGGAATTTCCGTCCAGGATGACGGTTTTTTCCGTGCCATTCAGGCTCTTTTTCAGAGCGTCCAGGGCCAGGGTGAACTCGTAAAAGTCCTTCTTGTCCTGGCTGTCGTAGGCGGCGGCCAGCATCCGCATGTACTCTCCCTCGCCCTCAGCCACCAGCTTGGCGGCCTCTGCCTCGGCATCGGAGACGATGATGTTCACCTGCTTATCCACATTGTTGCGGATGATGGAGGCCTCGTAATTTCCGTCGGCGGTGTACTTCTCCGCCATCTGGTTCCGCTCGGAGATCATTCGGTTGTACACGGCGTTCAGGTTGGACTCCGGCAGGTCAAACTGCTTGATCTTCACATCTTCCACACGAATGCCGTAGGTTCGGGCCAGTCGGTCCACATCGGAGGCAATGTTGGTGTAGATGTCGTTGCGCCGGGCGCCGTCCTCCATATTGATGATGTCCGCCTGGGCCAGGGTGCCCATAACGGTTTTCAGCTCGTTATAGGTCAGTGCGTCCAGCCGCTGCTCTGCGGTGCCGGTGGAGCCCAGGGTCTGATAGAACAGCTTGGGATCGGAGATGGACCAGAGGATGTAGCAGTCCACGGTCATGTTCTGCTTGTCGCTGGTCAGCACCTCGCTGGGGGGAATGTCATAGAGCTGGGTGGCCTTGGTGAAATACTTCACGCTGTCGATGAAGGGGAGCTTGAAGTGGAGTCCCGCATCGGCGGTGGTGCCGATGATTTTGGAGAAGCGCACGGTACAGGCGTATTCATCCTCCGCAACGGTGAAAAAGCAGCCGGACAGGAGCACCAGGGCCAGCAGCGCTGCCACGCCAATGATAATCCATTTTGTATTTTTCATATTAGTTTGTACCTCCCACGGGAGCCATCAGGGTATCCAGGGGCAGCAGCATCTGTACATCGCTGCTCTCTCCGGAGCCGGTATTGACATAGAGCTTTACATCGGGCAAAATTTCGGAAATTGCCTCGTAATACATTCTGGAGCGGGTGATCTGGGGGTCCGCTGCATACTCGGTGTACATGGCGTTGAACATGGCCACCTGCTCCAATGCCTCGTTGATTCGCTTCTGCTTCAGGTATTCCGCATTCTGAACCAGCTGGTCCGCCTGGGCCTGGGCCTTGGGCAACTGGGCGTTCTGGTAGGCCTTGGCGTCATTGATGACGGTTTCCGCCTTCTGTTTGGCGGTTTCCACCGCCTTGAAGGCCTCAATCACGTCCTGGGTGGGGGGCTCTGCGTCCTGAATCTTCACATCCACCAGACTCAGGCCGATCTCATACTCACTGAGAATATTTGTCACCAGGTCCCGAACCTGCATCTGGATGTTCTCCTTGCCGTCGGTGAGCACCGCATCTACCGTGGAAGAGCCAACCACATTTCGCACCTGACTCTGGATCAGATTTCTCAGGATCAGCTCCGGATTATTGGAGGAGTACAGATATTGTACAGGGTCAGAAATTTTGTACTCCACGAAGAAGTCCACGTTGACGATGTTGTAGTCGCCGGTAATCATGGTGCTTTCACTTTCGTTTACTTTATAGCTGCTGTTTTTGCTGGTGGAGTAACCCAGCTCGATTTTCTGGTAGACGTTTACATCCACCTTCTCGACCTGCTGGATGCCAAAGGGAAGCAGGAAATGCACACCGGCATCGGTGACATCCGTAACCTTGCCGAAGGTGGTCACCACGGCCTGCTGCTTGTCGTCCACGGTGTAGAAGCAGGTTCCCGCTGCCAGCAGCACAACTGCTGCCAGCACGCAGAGAATGATGATCTTGGCCTTTTTCATGCCGCTGCCTTTCGGCTTTTTGTATTGCTGGGTCGGCGTGGGCCCGGCGTAGTGATAGGTTCCGTTTTCGTCCATAATCTTTTTCTCCTTTTTAATTGTTTCACGTGAAACATCACGCAAGTTTTTCAAGCAATCCCTCGGCCTCGCTCTTCATCCGGGCCGCCACATAGGCGACGAGCATAATCCGCAGCACCTGGGCAATCCGCTCCCGGGCGCCGGGAAGGGGCTCCTGGTAATTCTTCAACACCTCCTCAATGGCGGGAATCCACGTTTGGTTTCGGTCAAGCTCTTTGGCCTGGACAGCCAGCCGGACAAACATGAAATAGAGCTGAGAGTCGTCAATGGTGTCATCGCTCTCATCATCTAATTGTCCGTTAATGTAACCCAGCATTCCGCAGATACGCTCCATAGGGAGTACACCCTTGAGCATGTTGATGTTCAAAATCCGGCACAGCTGGCGAAGGGTATAGCGCTTGTTCTGGGGGGCTGTGAGAAATCCCCGCTTCACCCAATTTTGAATAATGTAGGGCTCCAGCCCCGTGATGCTGGAAACTTGGCTGAGCACCATGCCCCCGGCCAAAAACATCGGCTGAAACAATCCTTCCACATGATCTGCTTCCTCTGCCCTGATCTCCAGCACCGTGCCAGGCAAAATCCACTGCATGTTCATTCCTCCTCTCTTTTCATGAGATGATAATATCATATGGTCACGTGATTGTCAATAGCTAGCAAATAATTTTTTTGCAAATTTTATGATTACTTTATTAAGCCAGATTTCTAAAAATATGCTTATCGGTTTTGCTCAGCAATTCGTTAAATGGAACGATGTAATGGCTTCCTCAGAAGCCTTTCCCTTCCACCATTCAACGCACTGCAAAATTGTAATTTACCCAGCGAAACCAAAACGTTACTTCTTCAACTTGTCCAATTTTTGAGAGCCCTCATCTTTTTCTCTTTTCCCCCTTTACGAATTGTTAAAAATGTTGTAGAATATTTCATTATCTGCCCAAAGGAGGATGGAAGCGTGAGGTGTCTGAAATGTGGCCGGGAAACCGACCAGACCTTCTGTGAGAGCTGCCGTGGGGAAATGGCACGCTACCCGGTGAAGCCCGGTACCATCATTCAGCTGCCAAAGGATCGCAGTGATTCCTACACCCGGCGCAGCTCCACCTGGCGGGCGATGATCTCACCGGAAACACAGATTGAAAATCAGAAACGTACCATTCGCCGACTCAGCAAAGCAGTAGCCGTTCTGGTGGTTCTGCTCCTGGGAATGGGCTTTGCCATGGTTCGGATCATGATGGACTCTCGTCAGCCGCCGGTGGGGCAGAACTACTCCGCAGTTACCAAGCCGACGGACACCAGCGAGGATGCCACCGAGCCCACCACCGGCACATAAGATAGAAATTGAATTGTTTCACGTGGAACAAAAAGAGGAGAACAGAAAAATGGGGCAGACCATCGCAGTGGTGAATCAGAAGGGCGGCGTGGGCAAAACCACCACCGCCGTCAACCTGGCCGCCGCCTTGACGGAGCTGGGGCTTCGGGTGTTGGTGTGCGACTTTGACCCCCAGGCTAACGCCACCTCCGGCCTTGGCATCGATAAACGGCGGTTGAAGTACACCAGCTATCATATGATAATCGAAGAGGCCAGCGCCATTCAGGCGTTAATCCACACAAAATTTGCGGATGTAATTCCCTCCTCCGCAGACCTGGCGGGGGCAGGCGTGGAGCTCATTGACATGGCGCACCGGGAGCAGCAGCTGCGCAGAGGACTGGAACCGCTGCGGCAGGATTACGATGTGATCTTCATCGACTGCCCCCCTTCCCTGGAAATGCTGACACTGAATGGGCTGGTGGCCGCCGATGGCATTTTAATTCCGGTTCAATGCGAATATTACGCTCTGGAGGGGCTCAGCGATCTGATGGCCACCCTGCGCAGTGTCAAGCGGAAGCTGAATCCCACATTGGATATTTTCGGAGTCATCCTCACCATGTTTGACGGAAGAACCAATTTCTCCACCCAGGTAGCCCAGGAGGTTCGCCGTCACTTCCCCGGCAAGGTGTTCACCACCTCCATTCCCCGGAATGTACGACTGGCTGAGGCTCCCAGCCACGGCCTTCCCATCACAGCCTACGACCGGAGCAGCCGGGGTGCAGTGGCTTACAGGGATCTGGCGGAGGAAGTGGCACGAAAACTGAATCGAAGATAAGGAAGGAGAAGCTATGGCATCTCAAAAAGGATTGGGCAGGGGCCTGGGCGCACTGCTGGGAGATTATATGGAAACGCCCCCAGAGGAGAGCGCCTACCGTTTGCTTCCCCTGCACCGGGTGGAACCGAACCCGGATCAGCCCCGACAGGATTTTGACCAGGAGGAATTGGAAGCCCTGGCGGAGTCCATCCGGCAGCATGGAATCCTGCAGCCCCTCACCGTCCGGGAAACCGGGGGCGGTTACTATCAAATTGTGGCCGGCGAACGCCGGTGGAGAGCTGCCAGGATGGCTCAGCTCTCTGAAGTTCCCGCCATTGTGGTGGAAGCGGACAACAAAAAAGCCATGGAGCTGGCACTCATTGAGAATTTACAGCGCCAGGACCTGAACTGCGTGGAGGAAGCCCTGGGCTATCAATCCCTCATTCAGGAATTCGGCCTGACCCAGGAAGAGGCCGCAGCCAGAGTCGGAAAATCCCGACCCGCCGTGGCCAACACCCTTCGGCTGCTGAGTCTTGATGCAAAAGTGCTGGAGATGCTTCGCTCCGGCGCTCTCACCGCCGGACACGCCAAGGCGATTCTGATGCTGAAATCCGAAAAAAAGCAGCTGGAAGCCGCCCAAAAGATTGCAAATTTGGGGCTTTCCGTTCGTCAGGCGGAGCTGCTGTGCAAGAACATGTGTCGGGAGCCGGAACCGGAAAAAGAAGAAGCCGTCTTCCAGGTGGATTATGTAAAGGAATGCGAAAAATCCCTGAGCAAGCACCTGGGCCGGGGAGTCAAAATCGTCAACGGCAAACGAAAAGGCCGCTTTGAGCTGGAATTCTACGGTCAGGAGGATTTGCAGAACCTGCTGGACGCATTGATGCAGCTGGATAAAAAATAGAAACGGCGGGCGCTTCACCCCAAGCGGGCGGGGCCCACAGCCAATTTCACTTGGGGCTGGCCGGTAACCGTTTTTGCCCTAACCCCCCGGTAACGCTTTTGCGGCGGCCAGTGGCCGCTGACAATACGCACGGGGATGGAGGTAATCTTTACCCCCCAGCTCAGACCGGTAACGTTTTTACGAAAAAATATAATTAACCTGATCAAAAGGAGTTAGAAATTATGCTGGACATCAAAAAAATCAAGGAAAATCCCGACGCAGTAAAGGCAGGGCTCCGGGCAAAAGAGGTGAACTGCGACGCCACCGTTGACCGCATCCTGGAGCTGGACGAAAAAATCCGTGGGCTGAAAACCACCACTGAAACCCAGACCGCCCAGAAGAACAAGCTGGCCAAGGAGAACGGCAAGCTCTTCGGCATGAAGAAGAAGGCGGAGAAGGAGGGCAAGGCCACGTCCGAGCTGGATGAGGCCATCGCCGCCAACAACGCCCAGTCCGTCCAGATTGCCGCAGACATTGAAAAAGAGCTGGAGCAGCTGAAAACCCTCAGCGACGAGTACCGGGTGGCTATGCTCAGCCTGCCCAACCTGCCCGACCCCGACCTGCTTCCCGGAGGCAAGGAAAACAACCAGCCCCTGCGCTATTTTGGTGAGCCTCACAAGTTTGACTTTGAGCCCAAGCATCATGTGGACCTGTGCCAGGGCTTAGGCCTCATCGACTATGAGCGGGGCGTGAAGCTGGCGGGAGCCGGCAACTGGATGTACACCGGCATGGGCGCCCGGCTGGAGTGGGCCCTGCTGAACTACTTCATCGATACCCACATTGCCGACGGCTACGATTTTATCCTGCCCCCCCACATGCTGGAGTACCAGTGCGGCGAGACAGCGGGCCAGTTCCCCAAGTTTGCCGACGAGGTGTACAAAATTGCCAACCCCACCGACGACCGCATCCACTATATGCTCCCCACCGCCGAGGCCGCTTTGGCTTCCGTGTACCGGGATGAGATTCTCAGCGAGGCCGATCTACCTAAGAAATTCTTCTCCTATACCCCCTGCTTCCGCCGGGAGGCCGGTTCCCACCGTGCCGATGAGCGGGGCATGGTTCGGGGCCACCAGTTCAACAAGGTGGAGATGTTCCAGTACACCCGGCCCGAGGATTCCGACGCCGCCTTCGACGAGCTGGTGACCAAGGCTGAAAACCTGGTGAAGGGCCTGGGCTTCCACTTCCGCACCGTGAAGCTGGCCGCCGGAGACTGCTCCGCCTCCATGGCACGGACCTACGACATTGAAATCCAGATTCCCTCCATGAACGGCTACAAGGAGGTCTCCTCCGTGTCCAACGCCCGGGATTATCAGGCCCGCCGGGGCAACATCCGCTTCCGCCGGGAGGCCACGGGCAAACCCGAATTCGTCCACACCCTGAACGGCTCCGGTCTGGCCACCTCCCGCATCTTCCCCGCCATGGTGGAGCAGAACCAGCGTGCCGACGGCTCCGTGGTGGTTCCCGAGGTTCTGAGAAAATACCTGGGCGGCCTGGAAGTCATTGAAAAGCTGAAAAAATAAAATGCGTGAGCAAACCCATCACGTAAAATAAAGCAGGAGGAAGAGAATCTATGAAAAGCCCCAAGAAACCCGGCTGGTGGGATGAATTCGTGGCCTTTGCCATCAAGGGCAACGCCATGGCTCTGGCTGTCGGTACCATCATCGGCGCCGCCTTCTCCACCATCACCAAATCCATCACCGACGACATCATCATGCCCGTGGTTGCCATCTTCATGGGCGGCATCGACTTCTCCGAGCTGAAGATCACCCTGCCCCGGCTCTTTGGAGAGGCCCCTGTGGACGAGGCCGGCAACGTCATTGCCAACACCCTGAACTATGGCAACTTTATCGCCGCCGTCATCAATTTCCTGATTCTGGCCCTGGTGGTATTCTTCCTGGTGAAGGGAATCAACAAGGTCACCGACCTGGCCAAGAAAAAAGAAGAACCCGCCCCGGAGCCCGAAGCCCCCGCCGAGCCCGAGCCCACCAAGGAAGAGCTCCTGCTCACCGAGATTCGGGATCTGCTGAAAAACAAGTAAGGAAAATGGCTGTCTCACGTTTTTGTGAGACAGCCATTTCTGATATTTATTCAGCCTCCGGGGTGTCAAAGCCCTGGGGGTTCTTTTTCTGCCAGTTCCAGGAATCCCGGCACATATCCGCCAGGGTTTCGGCGGCCTGCCAGTGGAGGATTTCCCGGCTCTTGGCGGGGTCGGCATAGCAGGTGGCAATGTCGCCGGGGCGGCGGTCGGTGATCACATAGGGGATATTCACTCCGTTCACCTCCATGAAGGTGTTCACCATATCCAGCACACTGTAGCCCGTGCCGGTGCCCAGGTTAAATACCTCACAGCCCCTGTTTCCGGTGGCATACTCCACCGCAGCCACATGGCCCTTGGCCAGGTCAACCACATGGATGTAATCCCGGACGCCGGTGCCGTCGTGAGTGGGATAGTCGTTGCCATAGACGCTGAGCTTTTCCCGGCGGCCGATGGCGGTCTGGGTGATATAGGGCATCAGGTTATTGGGAATGCCCCGGGGGTCTTCGCCGATCAGGCCGCTCTTATGGGCGCCGATGGGGTTGAAATACCGCAGCAGCACCACGCTCCATTCCCCGTCCGCATGGGAAACTCCGGAGAGAATCTGCTCTGTCATGTACTTGGTCCAGCCGTAGGGGTTGGTGCAGCCTCCGGTGCGGCTGGTCTCCTTCAGGGGCATCTCGTTGTCGGCGGTGTAGACCGTGGCAGAGGAGGAGAAAATGATGTTCTTCATGCCCACCTGCTTCATCACCTTGGTGAGAACCAGCGTGGTGTTCAGATTGTTGTCGTAGTATTCCCAGGGCTTGGCCACGCTCTCCCCTACCGCTTTCAGGCCGGCAAAGTGGATGACACAGCCGATGTCGTTTTCCCGGAAAATTTTCAGAAGCAGCTCCTCGTCCCGGACGTCACCCTGGTAGAATTTCAGGCTTTTTCCGGTGAGCTTCTCCACCCGTTCCAGGGATTTTGGATTGGAATTGCACAGATTGTCAATAACCACCACGCCGTAGCCGCTTTCCAGCAGCTCCAGGCAGGTGTGGGAGCCAATATACCCGGCGCCGCCGGTAACAAGAACGTTCATAAAATTTCCTCCGTAAGCTTTTTTATCCATTCTACTCTCCCATGCACAGAAAATCAATAGGAAAATAAACGGCGGATATGGATTTTGCTTTGAAAATTGATGTTTGAAGCGCAGGGCGCTTCATCCCAAGCGGGCAGAGCCCGCAGCCAATTTCGCACAGGGATGGTCTGTGGTCGTTACCCCAATATAAGCCCGGTAACGATTTTGCGGCACTTCGTTGAATGGAATCAGGTAAAGGCTTCGGAGCAAAGGCTCCCGAAGTGTAAGGGGAGCCTTCCTCAAAAAACGTTACCCGCTACCATTCAACGAACTGCCAACTTACAACATGCCATTTTCATTAACGTACCCCCACGGTAATCCGTGGGGGGTTCTGAATCAATCGTAAATTTTTCTGCCCTTTTCGTCGTCGATGTCGCTGATGCGGTGGAAGTAGGTGTTGATGATGTCCCGCCAGTCCTTGGAATGCTCCATCTGGTGGGTCAGGCGCTGGTGAAGGCGCTCGTAGGCCTCCTCCGGCAGCTTTTCCCGGATGGATTCCAGCTTCCACAGGAACCCTTCCGCCATCTCGGCGCCTTGGAAATGGGTGTCGTAGATGTGCTGGATGATGGTCTTGCCGCTGCTGAGCACATGGGTGTAGGGCATGTGGTGGAAGAACAGCAGCAGCTCCTCGGGGCAGGTCTGGGGATTGGCATAGAGGCTGCGCAGGGGCTCGTTGTACTGGGCGCAGTAGCCGGTGCCCTCCTCTCCCCGTTCCACACCCAGGCCCCGGTGGTTGGCCCGGTGATAGGTGCCCCAACGGTCGTATTCATAGCCGTCCACATTGGGGCCATAGTGATTGCTGGGATTCACCATCCAGCCGATGCCCAGGGGGGACGTGTAGCACTCATAGGCGGGCCAGGAATCCATGAGAATGGAGGTCAGAATCCTTACCACATCGGCGTCCTGTCCGAAGGTAAGCCGCACCCATTCCCCGGCGATTTTCTCCGGATTCAAGCTGGTGTCATAGGCCAGCCGGCCAAAGCCGTACCAGTTGGCGGCGGCCAGGTCGTGGCCCGTCCAGTTTTCGTCGTTGCCGGTGTTCGCCACCGCCGCCATGCCGCAGTTGTGATTTCCGTAGCTTCTGCCGCTGACCAGGTCGGCCACGGTGGAGGGAACCCCGGGGACATACATTTCCTGATTCAAAACCTGACGGAACCAGGGCATTAGATAGCACACATGGCGCTGCTGGCCGGTATACTCCTGGGCAATCTGGAATTCGATCATCATATTGGTCTTTTTCAGTCCGCCGAAGAGGGGGGTCACGGGCTCGCGAACCTGGAAGTCCATGGGGCCGTTCTTGATTTGCAGAATCACATTCTCCCGGAACTGGCCGTCCAGGGGCATGAAATTGTCATAGGCCGCTCTGGCCCGGTCAATTTTCGTGTCCCTCCAATCCTGACGGCAGTTGTAGACGAAACAGCGCCAGATGATCTTGCCGCCGAAGGGGGCCACCGCATCCGCCAGCATATTGGCGCCGTCGGCGTGGGTACGGCCGTAGGTGAAGGGGCCGGGGCGTCCCTCGGAGTCGGCCTTCACCAGGAAGCCGCCGAATCCGGGCAAATTTTCCCAGATTTCCTTTGCCTTCTCCTTCCACCAGGCCTGCACCGCTATGTCACAGGGGTCGCAGAGGGTCAGGTTCCCCAGCTCCATGGGGGCGGCAAAGTTGACGGACAGATACAAATCAATGCCATAGGCGGCAAGAATCTGCTGAATCTGGCGCAGCTTCCCATAATACCGGTGAGAAATCAGCCAGGAAGCGGCCTTGGCCACATTCACATTGTTGATCACCACAGCGTTGATGCCCACGGAGGCCGTGAGCCGGGCATAGTCCTTGATCCGCTGGTTTACCAGAATCTCATCGTCTTCAAAGAAGAAGGATTTTCCGGAGTAGCCCCGCTCGATGCTGCCGTCCATGTTGTCCCAGTGGTTCAGCATCCGCATGGGATTGGAGGGGGCGGCCTCCTTTTTCCAGCAGAAGCGGTCAAAGCCGATCCCCGTAAGCTGAATCTGGCGCAGCAGGGCAAACACGCCGTAGAGCATTCCCCGCTCTCCTCCGGCCTCCAAAACACATTGGCCCCCCTCGGCGGCGATTCGGTAGCCCTCGGGGTGGATTGCTTCATTTCTTTTCAGGGCAATGTCCGCCCCGCTCTCCACCAGGGAAACCTCACGGCGGAGCATCCGGCCAAAGCCCTCTTTCAGCTCTTCCAGAGCGCTGTTTGCCATGGGGCCGGAAAAATCAGAGGAAACGGCAATCCCCTTCCCTGCCTCGTCGGCCAGAAGCGGATAGGTCAGCCAGCAGTTTGTGTAAGTCATTTTCTTCATCCTTTTAATAAGTAATTACGGCACCATGCCGAAGCCCAGGATGGTGAAGGTTTTCTCCTCATCCCCGGGGGCCATGGTGATCTCCACCCGGTGTCTGGCGGACTCCTGCTTGTTGAACAGCACTGTGGTGTGGCAGTGGACCCACCCGGCCTCGACGGGGTCCAGAATCCGGTTTTTCTCGCCGTCGATGGTCACCATCGCTTTGCCAAACCGGCTGCTATGGCTATCCTTAAATTCCAGCACTAATCTTTTACAGGTCACCTCCAGAACAAAGGGCTCACCGCCCTCTTCCTTCTTCCAGTTGTAGGGGAACATGGGGGTGTTGTAGCTGTCTTCGTCCAGAGGCACGGCTTGCAGCTCGGTATCCGTACCGGTAAAGCTTCCCTCTGTGACCACAGCGCCGGGGAAGGGATGGGTTCGATCCATCAGCTGTAAGTTTACATAATCACATCCATAGTAGGGGGGAACATACCCCTCCCCTTCCAGCTCCGGCTGCTGCATCTCCAGCCGTCCGATCAGGTAGAGCAGGCAGTCCGCCATGACCCGGTGGCCCAGGTTGGTGGGATGGTACACATCATAGAAATACTGCCGCTTGGTGATCACCCGGTTTTCCGCCGTGAACTGGGGGGACACAGCCTCCAGCACATCCACCATGGGCACCTGATACCGGTAGCCGATGGGGGCCAAGCGGCGTTTCAGGTTCCAGTCGTCGGCGAACACGGCGAAGAGCAGAATCACCGCCGGGTGATTGGGGGCATTCAAAATCCGACGCACCAGGCTCTCATAGAACACGCCCTCGGTCTCGTCACCGGCGTCGTTGACGGCAAACTCAATCACCACCAAATCCGGCTGAACGGCTCCGTCCCGGGTGATGTCCCGGTCGTAGCGCATCAGACCCGTCTCCGAGGGAGTGCCGCCCACACCGGCCTTGATGTAGCGGATGTTTTTTCCGTACCGCTGGCACAGCCCTTCATAGGTCTGTCTGGCGTAGCAGTTCTCCTGCAGGGGAACTGCTCCGGCGCCCTGGGTGATGGAGCCTCCCAGAAAGGCCACGGTCACTTCTTCCCCTGCCTTGGCCCGGCGGAGGAAGGACTGAATCCGCTGATTATTTCCCGCGCTGAGGAAGGAACGGGCGATCATCTCCCGGTAGGCAGGGCTGTCCATGTCCACGGCAGGGTCCGGGTCCACCCGGGGAATGTCATAGCCATCGTTTACATAACATTTCACGGACACGCTGGCCATGTCGGACACCGTGGGAAACTCAAACCGGAATTCTCCCAGACCGGTATCTGCGCCGCTCCACTCCAGAGCGCCCAGGTCGATGACCCGCTCCGCCCCATCGGCGGGGAAGGTAAACCGGTGGCAGCTTCCGGGATTGCCCTTGCAGATCAATGAGAATCCCACCTCCATCCCCGGCTTGCCGGAGATGGACACCCCAAGGCTGTGAACCAGCTTCCGAAAGCCTGCCACATCGGTGAGCAGGTTCAGAATCTCTTCGTCCTGGATGCCGCCGGTGACCCGGGCAAAAGAGGTCAGCCGCTCGGGGCTAATGAAGATGGAATGCCTGCCCCGGCCGTCATCCTGGGGAATGCCACCCACCCGGCTTTCCAAAAGAACATAGAACCCGGGCCGCTTCTCGGTGGGGTCCTTGGGCGCTACAACACCTGCCATAATATCATCCTCCTTGTGTTATAATACTTATATCATAACTTTCTGTATTCTATAGCGTTTGCCACTGTAATACCAACCAGATTTTGCGCTTCCTCTGACAACAAATTGCTTTTTTCCCAGGCGGGCGGGCAATGCCCGCAGATAATTCGCACGGAAATTGTCTATAGTCGTTACCCCCGAACTCAGCCCGGTAACACTTTTGCAGCGGAAAATGCCCCTTGGTTTTTAGCCAAGGGGCGCTGGGGTTTATTTCACATGGGAAGAGGAGCGCAGTGTCACGTCATGATAGCCGCCCTCCACAATGGAGACGGAGGAAACCAGGGTGAGCTTGGCGTCCCGCTGCAGGTCTGGGATGTTGGTCACACCCACGTTGCACATGGTGGATTTGACCTTGTACAGGGAGGCTTCCACGTTGTCATGGAGGGGGCCGGCGTAGGTGACGTAGGAATCCACACCCTCCTCGAAGCTCAGCTTGGTGGCGCCGCCCAGGTCGTAACGCTGCCAGTTCCGGGCACGGTTGGAGCCCTCGCCCCAGTATTCCTTCATGTATGCGCCGTTGACCATGATCTTGGGAGTGGGGCCCTCGTCGAACCGGGCGAAATACCGGCCCAGCATCAGGAAGTCTGCGCCCATGGCCAGAGCCAGGGTCATATGGTAGTCGTGGACGATGCCGCCGTCAGAGCAGATGGGTACGTACACGCCGGTCTCCCGGAAGTATTCATCCCGGGCGGCAGCCACTTCAATCAGAGCGGTGGCCTGGCCCCGGCCGATGCCCTTGGTCTCCCGGGTGATGCAGATGGAGCCGCCGCCAATGCCCACTTTCACAAAGTCCGCTCCGGCCTCTGCCAGGAAGCGGAACCCGTCCCGGTCGACCACATTGCCGGCGCCGATTTTTACGGTGTTGCCGTAGTGCTCCCGCACCCAGTCGATGGTCTTCTTCTGCCAGCAGGTATAGCCCTCGGAGGAGTCAATAACGAATACATCCGCCCCGGCCTCCAGCAGAGCGGGAATCCGCTGAGCGTAGTCCCGGGTGTTGATGCCCGCACCAACCAGGTAGCGCTTCTTGTCGTCCAGCAGCTCCAGGGGATTCTCCTTGTGGGAGGCGTAATCCTTGCGGAATACGAAGTACATCAGATGGCCTTCCTTGTCCACCACAGGCAGAGAATTCAGCTTATTCTCCCAGATAATGTCATTGGCTTCCTTCAAAGAGGTCTCGGCGGGAGCGGTGACCAGCTTCTCCAGGGGGGTCATGAAGGTCTTCACCTTGTCGGTGGGCTGCATTCTGGAAACCCGATAGTCCCGGCTGGACACGATGCCCAGGAGTCTTCCGTTGGGGGTGCCGTCCTCGGTGATGGCCACGGTAGAGAAACCGTTGCTGGCCTTCAGAGCCAGAACATCCGCCAGGGTATTCTCCGGAGTCAGATTGGAGGCGGAGGTGACGAACCCGGCCTTGTGGTTTTTCACCCGGGAGACCATGGCGGCCTGATTTTCGATGGTCTGAGAGCCGTAAATAAAGCTGATGCCGCCCTCCTTCGCCAGGGCGATGGCCAGGGTGTCATTGGACACGGACTGCATAACGGCGGAGGTCAGGGGCACATTCAGGGAAATGGCGGGCTCCTCCTGTCCCTTGCGGAACTTCACCAGCGGGGTGCGCAGGCTTACATTGTCGGGGATACAATCCTCAGACGTGTA
Source organism: Oscillospiraceae bacterium (assembly GCA_021771675.1). Next base: position 39,207 of record JAETOP010000011.1, read on the forward strand.
GCCGGGGACAAGCAGGTATTCACTGAAGGTGTGGCTGGGCTCCTTGTAATAGTAGGCCATGGGTTTTCCTCCTTAAAAATATATAGATATTTTTGTTTCTTTGGGTTTACTGTGAAAGTCTCAAAAACGGTGGCAAAACTCCAACTGATTTCCCTATTTTTGACTATATTGGCATACCTTTTCACATTGGTTTGTAACAGTATTTCGGTGCCTGCTGTACAGTCCCTCAGTCAGCTTCGCTGACAGCTCCCCTTACACTTCGGGAGCCTTGGGCGCTTCCGCGCCACAGCAACCAACGAGGAACGGCATAAACCAGAACCTGGTCGGCGGGCTCATGAGCCCGCCCTACGATTTCTCACCGCAAAAGCGTTGCCGGGCTGAGTTCGGGGGTAACGATGACACACCAGTCCCGTGCGAAATTGGCTGCGGGCCCTGTCCGCCGCTTCACATGGTCTGTCCGTCTCCCTCGTCCAGAATCCGGGTCACAGGGGTGCCTTTTTCAGACAGCTTCTTGAAATTGCCCATGACTCCAATGACGGGACTCATCATGGCGAAGGTATGGGGATAGCTCTGGACGATTGCGGACAGCACGGACACCTGGGTCTTATTCACCACACACATAACAATCCAGGTGTCTTTTCCAGTATAAGCGCCGGTGGCCTTAAACCGGGTGGCGGAATGGTGGAGCTTTTGGAGAATTTCAGTGCAAATTTCATCGGGATGGTTGGTGACGATTTCAAACCGCACGGCGCTGCGGCCGCTGCGCTGGAATCGCTCTCCCACAGTGGTTGAAGTAAAGCTATAGAGAATGCACAAAATCACCGGCTCCATTTTATAATCATACACAAAAAAGCTGGCAATTGCAACCACAGCATTGATGCCAAAGCTGAGTGAAAAGAAACTCTTGCCCGGGTGCCGTTTGTGAATGATGGCGGAAATAAAGTCCGTTCCCCCGGTGTAGGCGCTGGCCTTAATCAGCACGCTGTAGCAAAAGCCCATCACAATGCCAGCAACCAGAGGCCCCATGATTTTACTGGTGCCATTCTCGGTGGAATAGGCAAAGGCGGACAGATCCACCCGGTCCAGCACCAGCAGCGCAACAGAGAAGATCACCACGTACACCATGCTGCGGATGGCCACAGGCTTACTCACTTCAATGTAGCACCAGATGGCCAGAGGCAGATTGATAATCAAACTCAGATAGCCCACGCTGACTCCGGTGACATACTGGATCATGGTGCAGATGCCGTTGATTCCCGAGGGGGCGAATTGATTGGGAAAGACGAACAGCTCATAATTCACCGCCCCCAGAAAGGCGACAACCGCAATCACCAGATAGGTCCAGACTTTTTTTAGCGCAGTCATATCCACATTCCTCTTATCTTTAATACATTTGTCCGCCAGATATGTACAAATTCTGGCCTCAAGCCCGAATCTATATTTAATTCAATAATATAGCATAGGAAATATTTCAGGTCAAGAGAATTTCTTCAATTTATACAAATTCAACTTGTAATTTTCGGAAAAATGTGCTAGAATTTAAGTTGAAGTTTTATGCTTAAAAATATTGGTTTTTCCCATCTTGGGCTTCTGTAAACAGAGGAAAGGAGCGCAATATGTATTCATCCGCCTATGTCTGGGCAAAGGTTCTCAGCCACATGGAGGAGCGGCTCGGCAGCGTCACAGTTTCCGCCTGGTTTGATGATGCGGAAGTAGTGGAGCTGAACGAAAACAATCTGATTCTCTACTCTCCTTCAGATTTTCGCCGGGACATTATCCGCCGCCGATGCACAGGCTTTGTAGAAGACGCTCTGAAGGAGGTCTTCAATTCCGACGCCAAGCTCCTGGTATTCGGAGACAAAGAGCGGGATTCCTTTCGCAACAAAGGAAAGACCCTCTCTTCCATGGATTTCAACCCCCAATTTACCTTTGACAATTTCGTGGTAGGGCCCTCCAATCGCTTTGCCCACAGTGCCTCCATCGCCGTATCCAAAAATCCGGGTCAGGTCTACAATCCCCTGTTCATCTACGGCCCCTCCGGAGTGGGCAAAACCCATCTGCTCTATGCCATCGCCAACGGCATCCGCCGTCAAAACCCGCAGGCCAACATCGTCTATATCAAGGGAGACGAATTCACCAATGAACTGATTTCCGCCATTGCCAGCGGAAAAAATGTGGAATTTCGGAGCAAATACCGGGAAAGCGACCTTTTTCTTATTGACGACATTCAGTTCATCGCCGGTAAGGAATCCACCCAGGAGGAATTCTTCCATACCTTCAACAAGCTCTATGAAGAGCACAAGCAGATTGTCATGACCTCCGACCGGAAGCCCAGCGACATGCTCACATTGGAAGATCGGCTCCGCACCCGGTTTGAGTGGGGATTGCTGGCGGATGTTCAGCCTCCGGACTATGAGACCCGAATGGCCATTCTGAAAAACAAAGCCAAGAGCCTGGGCATTGACCTGTCGGACGATGTGTGCAACTACATTGCGGTCAACGTGACCAACAATGTGCGGCAGATTGAGGGCATCGTAAAGAAACTGCTGGCCTACCGTGATCTGGACGATATGACCCTTGACCTGCCCAACGTATCCCGGGTCATTGAGGATTCCTTCAAAACCGAGGGCAGCGCCCTGCCCACCCCGGGTCTGGTCATCAGTCAGGTCTGCAAATTCTATTCCATTGACGAGTCCGTGCTCCGGGGCACCCTGAAAAAGAAGAACATTGCAGAGGCCCGGCAGATTGCCATGTACCTGATCCGGAATCTGACCAATCTGAGTCTTCCTGACATTGGCAAGGAGTTTGACCGGGATCATACCACCGTCCTCTACGCCATCCGCCGGATCGAGGCCGCCCTGAAGACCAAAGACGAAACCATTCAGAATAACATCCGGGACATCACCGCCAATATCAATTCCAGTCTGTGATTTTTTCATCCGACATAACCGGCTGTTCCGCTTCCAAAATTCTCCACAGGCCCTGTGAATTGTGCAAAAATTTTCTGTGGAAAACCGTCGGGCAAAAAAAGCCCTCACAGATGATGTGAATAAGTTGTTAAATCTCACAATGTGGCTGTGGATAAAAAGTCAGTACCAGTCACTGGCCTTCGGCACTTTTCCACATAAGTTTCCACTACTACCGCTGTTACTACAGAAACCTATTTACAGATAGATATATCTATTATCTTTTATCAAAAAGGAAGATTGCAATGCGTTTTACCTGTGAAAAAAATACCCTGCTCCAGGGACTGAATATTGCAGGCAGAACGGTGGCTCAGAAGAGCAGCCTTTCTGCCATCGAGGGCATTCTCTGCCGGGCCGGTTCCGGTCTGACCCTCACGGGCTACAATATGGAAACCGCCATCACCTATCAGATCGAAGCTCAGGTTACCGACGGAGGCGACTGCATCCTCCCGGCCAAGCTTTTCAGCGACATCATTCGCCGTCTGCCCGAGGGGGACGTGACGGTGGTGGTGGACGAAAACTACCGGGTGTCCATCCGCTCCGGCTTCTCCTCCTTTTCCATCAGCGCTGAATCCGCAGACGAGTATCCGGACCTGCCGGATGTGAATACGGGCCATGCCATCCGCATCCCTCAGAACAAATTGAAGGAGCTGATCTCCGGCACCATCTTCGCCGTGGCGGACAACCAGGCCCGGCCTATCCACAATGGTGTGAAATTCGAGGTCACGCCCGACTCCATCACCGCCGTGGCGGTGGACGGCTTCCGGCTGGCAAGACGAACCTATCATCCCCAGGAGCCTACCGGGAGGGAGCTGAGCTTTGTTGTCCCCGCCTCGGGATTGAAGGAAGTGGAGAAAATCCTCACGGATACCGACACTGCCGCCGGATTCACCCTGGGCCCCAAGCACATCATGTATCAGCTGGGTAACGCCATCCTGGTCTGCCGCCTTTTGGAGGGAGATTTCCTGGATTGGCGCCGGGTGGTGCCTACGGATTGTCCCATCAAGCTGGTAGCCAGCGTTTATGATCTGGCCTCCAGCGTAGAGCGGGTGGGCCTGATCGTCTCCGAAAAATACAAGAGCCCCATTCGCTGTATCTTCGGCAACCAGGAGCTGCAAATGCGCACCGCCACCACCATCGGCTCGGCGGAGGATCGCTGCTCCTATGCCGGTGACGGAAAGGAACTGGAAATCGGCTTCAATGTCCGCTATATGGCCGACGCCCTCCGTGCCGTTCCCACCGAGGAGGTCACTTTGGAGCTTACAAATGGTCTCAGCCCCATCGTCCTCACCCCCGTGGACGACAAGGAGGACTTTGCCTACATGATTCTGCCCGTCAGAATCAAAAACTGATACTATATCTCAATGAAAGATTCGTAAAGAGAATTCGCATCATTTCCATATTTTTACGAAGAGGTAGTCTATGAAAGTAGTTGTGAAAAAAAAGCAGCTTCCCTTGGTGATCTCTACGGAGTACATCAAATTGGAGGCGGCCATGAAATTTGCCGCACTGACCCAAACCGGCGGGGAGGCCAAGGAGGTCATCCAGGAGGGACTGGTCGCCGTCAACGGGGAAACGTGTACCATGCGGGGTAAGAAGCTGCGGCCCGGAGACGTGTTCTGCTACAACGGGCGGGAGTTCATGATTCATGCAGCTGAATGAGCTGTACCTGCGCTCCTTCCGGAACTACGAGGAGGCCCGCCTGGAATTTGACCCTGGGGTGAACCTGATTGTCGGACAGAACGCCCAGGGGAAAACCAACCTATTGGAAGCCATTTGCTATCTTGGCAGCGGAAAGAGCTTTCGGGCCACCAGAAATTCGGAAATGGTGAAATTCTCCCAGGATTTTGGGGAGATAGAAGGAAAAATCTTCTCTCAGGAGCGGGAGCAGACCCTTCGATGGGTGCTCTTTTCCGGCTGCCGCCCCAGGCAGCTGTGGCGCAACGGGGCAAAGAAGAAAATCGCCTCTGAAATTGCCGGGGTGCTGCCCACGGTGCTGTTCTGCCCGGAGGATTTGATGATTCTGAAAACCGGTGGGGCCCAGCGCCGCCGGTTTGCGGATAGTGCGTTATGTCAACTTCGCCCCAATTATGAGGCGGCGCTGGCGGAATACAACCGAATTTTGGAGCAGAAGGGCCGGATTCTCAAGGATCGTTTTGAAAATCCCCTGGTATTGGAGATATTGCCGGAGTACAACGCCCGGCTCTGTCAGGTAGGAGCGATGCTGATCTCCTATCGGGCCAGGTTTTTCCAGGCTCTCGGAACGGCAGCATCGGAATATCACAGCAGCTTTACCGGCGGAAAGGAAGAATTTCGGCTGGATTATAAGACGGTTTCCAGTGTTTCAGACCCCTTTGCTCCGGTATCCACCCTGACGGAGAACCTAAAAGAGCATCTTGACCGCCACTATCGGGCGGAGCTGGAAACCGCCCAATGCCTCACCGGGCCACACAAGGATGATTTTGAAATCAGCCTTTCCGGCATCAACCTGAAGTCCTACGGCTCCCAAGGTCAGACCCGTACCGCCGCCATCAGCCTGAAATTGGCCCAGCGGGAGCTGATGAAGCGGGAGTGGGGCGAAGAGCCGGTGCTGCTGCTGGACGATGTGCTCAGCGAGCTGGACCCGGGGCGGCAGGATTTCGTGTTGAACCAGATTGTTTCCGGCCAGGTGTTTATCACCTGCTGTGAACCGGGCCGTTTTACCAAATTGGGAAAGAGCATGGAAATATGCGATGGGCGGCTAAAATAGCGGCGGCCCGCACCCCATAACCATTATGGAGGAATTATATGTCTGAAGAAAAGATTACACAAGAATATGGCGCGGAGCAGATTCAGGTATTGGAAGGGCTGGAAGCGGTTCGGAAGCGGCCGGGTATGTATATCGGCTCTACCTCCTCCTCCGGACTGCATCATCTGGTCTATGAAATTGTGGACAATGCCATTGACGAGGCCCTGGCAGGATACTGCAAGCATATTACCGTTACCATTAATCCCGGGGACTCTATCACCGTCACCGACGACGGCCGGGGTATCCCTGTGGACATTCAGGCCCAGACCGGGCGGCCCGCTTTGGAAGTCGTCTATACGGTGCTCCATGCCGGCGGCAAGTTCGGCGGCGGCGGCTATAAGGTATCCGGCGGCCTCCACGGTGTGGGCGCCTCCGTGGTCAACGCCCTGTCCGAATGGCTCCGGGTGCGGGTCCATAAAAACGGAAACATCTATGAGATGAAATTCTCCCGGGGCGCCATCACCCAGGAAATGAAAATTGTGGGCACCACCGACCACACCGGTACCGAGGTCACCTTCCAGCCGGACCCGGAGATGTTCGACAGTCTGGTTTATGACTATGAGATTCTCCACGAGCGGATGCGGGAGGAGGCCTTCCTGAACGCCGGTCTGACCATTACCATCACCGATGCCAGGTCTGACGAGCGCAAGCAGGACACCATGTGCTTCGAGGGAGGCATCCGGGAATTCGTCTCCTGGGCCAACCGGAACAAGACTCCGGTTCACGAAGAGGTCATCTATATGTCCGGCAGCAAGGGGGACGCCTCTGCCGAGGTGGCCTTCCAGTACAACGACGGCTACAATGAATTTATGATGTCCTTCGCCAACGATGTCCGCACCCCTGAGGGCGGTATGCACGAGACCGGCTTCAAGACCGCTCTCACCCGGGCCCTCAACGCCTACGGCGAAAAGAACGGGATTATTAAGGGCGACGATAAGGTTTCCGGCGAGGACTGCCGGGAGGGCATTACCGCCATCATCTCCGTCAAGCTCACCGACGCTCAGTTCGAGGGCCAGACCAAGGCCAAGCTGGGCAACGCCTACATCCGGGCGTTGGTTGACCAGATTGTCTCCGACCAGCTGGGAATCTATCTGGAGGAGCATCCTCAGGTGGCCAAGGTCATTCTGGAAAAGGCCATGATGGCCAACCGGGCCCGGGAGGCCGCCAGAAAGGCCAGGGAGACCATCCGCCGGAAAACCGGTCTGGAATCCGGCCAGATGCCGGACAAGCTCCAGGACTGCAATGAGCGCAATCCCGAACTGTGCGAAATCTACATCGTGGAGGGCGACTCCGCAGCCGGCTCCGCCATCCAGGGCCGGGACTCCCGGTTCCAGGCGATCCTTGCCATGTGGGGCAAGATGCTTAACGTGGAAAAAGCCCGGGCGGACAAAATTTATGGAAACGACAAGCTCTATCCTCTGATCGTTGCCCTGGGTGCGGGCATCGGGGACGAGTTCGACTTGAACAAGCTTCGCTATCATAAAATCATCATCATGGCGGATGCCGATGTGGACGGTGCTCATATCCGAACTCTGCTGCTTACCTTCTTCTTCCGCTATATGCGGCCCCTCATCGAGAACGGCTATGTCTACTCCGCCGTGCCCCCTCTGTACAAGCTCACCCGGGGCAAGACCACGAAAGTCGCCTATTCCGATGAGCAGCGGGATCGGGTCTCCTCCGAAATGCGCAGCGACAACCCCAACGCCAGGGTGGACATTGCCCGGTACAAGGGTCTTGGCGAGATGGACCCCCACGAGCTGTGGGAGACCACCATGGATCCGGAAAAGCGGAGCCTGCGCCGGATCACCCTGGACGACGCCATGCGGGCAGATGAGGTATTTAACATCCTTATGGGCGAGCAGGTGGAGCCGAGAAAAGAATGGATTGAGCGGAATGCCCGCTATGCCGTGAATATTGACATCTGAGGAGGTGACGTCATATGGCACACAACAGAAGCTATAAACCCGAGGACATTGCCTTCCCCGACCAGGTGATTACGGAATCCAAGCTGGTGGACGAGATGGAGAAGTCCTACATCGAGTACGCCATGAGCGTCATCGTGGGCCGTGCCCTGCCGGACGTGCGGGACGGTCTGAAGCCGGTGCACCGGCGAATTCTCTATACCATGTACGAAAGCGGCCTGACCTCGGACAAGCCCTTTAAGAAGTCCGCAACCTGCGTCGGCGATGTGCTGGGTAAATACCACCCCCATGGCGACGGTTCCGTGTACGACGCCATGGTTCGGCTGGCCCAGAATTTCTCCATGCGCTACATGCTGGTGGACGGCCACGGCAACTTCGGCTCCGTGGACGGCGACCCCCCTGCTGCCTACCGTTATACCGAGGCAAGACTGAGTAAGCTCTCCAATGAGATGCTCCGGGACATTGAAAAGGACACCGTCAACTGGGATCCCAACTTCGACGAAAGCCGGAAGGAGCCCCGGGTGCTTCCCAGCCGGTTTCCCAATCTGCTGGTAAACGGCTCCAGCGGCATCGCCGTTGGCATGGCCACCAACATCCCGCCCCACAACCTGACCGAGGTCATCAACGCCTGTGTGGCGGTACTGGATGACCCGGAGTGCACCATGTCGGATTTGATGGAGCACATCACCGGCCCGGACTTCCCCACCGGCGGCATTATCATGGGCCGCACCGGCATCCGGGCCGCCTACGCCACCGGCCGGGGCAAGGTGGTGGTTCGGGCCCGCACCGAGTTCGAGGAATTCGGCAAGGACCGGCAGCGGATCATCGTTACCGAGCTTCCCTACCAGGTGAACAAGCGTCAGCTGATTAAGACCATCGCCGAGCAGGTGAAGGACAAGCGGCTGGATGGTATTTCCGACCTGCGGGACGAGACCGACCGCAACGGTATGCGCATCGTCATCGAGCTGAAAAAGGATGCCAATGGACAGGTGGTGCTGAACAACCTGTTCAAGCAGACCGCTTTACAGTCCAATTTCAGCATCATCATGCTGGCCCTGGTGGATGACCAGAAGCAGCCGAAAATTCTGTCCCTGCGGCAGATTCTGGATGAATACCTGGCCCATCAGATGGATGTTCTGACCCGGCGAACCCAGTATGACCTGCGCAAGGCCCAGGAGCGGGCCCATCTGCTGGAAGGCTTGCTCATTGCCCAGGACAACATCGACGAGGTCATCCACATTATCCGCACCTCCTACGACAACGCCAAGCAGCGGCTGATGGAGCGGTTCAGCCTGGATGATGTCCAGGCCCAGGCCATCTGTGATATGCGGCTGATTGCCCTGCAGGGCCTGAACCGGGAGAAGCTGGAGGCGGAATATAAGGAACTGGAAGCAAAGATCGCCTATTATCAGGAGCTGCTGGCTGACCCCGTGAAGATGCGGGGGGTTCTGCGAGACGAGCTCATTGAGATTCGGGACAAGTTTGGCGACAAGCGGAAGACCGAGATTCAGGAGATCGAGGACGAAATCGACATTGAGGATTTGATTGAAGAGGAGGTCTGTGCCTTCACCCTGAGCAACCACGGCTATGTTAAGAGAATGCCTGTGGACACCTACCGCACCCAGAGCCGGGGCGGCCGGGGCGTGAACGCTCAGAATTTGAAGGACGAGGATTATGTAAAGTCCATCAACATCGCCTCCACCCACGATCACATTCTCTTCTTTACCGACATCGGCAAGGTTCACCACCGGAAGGGATACCAGATTCCGGAGGCCGGCCGCACCGCCCGGGGCACCGCTATGGTGAACATCCTGCCCCTGGAGCCCGGGGAAACCGTCACCGCCATGGTGGTCACCAGAGAATTTGACGACAATGAGTTCCTGGTCATGGCCACCCGGAAGGGTGTGGTGAAGCGGCTGCCCTTTGTGGCTCTGAAAACCAACCGCCGCACCGGCATCCGGGCTATCACGCTGGACGAGGACGACCACCTGATTAACGTGATCCGCACAAACGGCAATGACAATATTATCCTCGCCACCGCCCAGGGAATGGCCATCTGCTTCAATGAAAATGATGTGCGCTGCATGGGCCGGGACGCCGCCGGTGTGAAGGGCATTACCTTGTCCGATGGGGACTTTGTGGTGGGCGCCCAGAAGTGGGAGGAGGGCAAGACTCTGCTCACCGTCACCGAGAATGGCTACGGCAAGCGAACCGACCTGCCGGAATATCTGCGCACCGGCCCCGATGGGGAAAAGGTTCCCCAGAGCCGGGGCGGCAAGGGTCTGAAAAACTACAACATCACCCCAAAGACCGGAAATGTGGCCGGATGTGTGGTGGTGGACGAGGGGGATGACGTGATGCTCATCGAGAACGGCGGCGTCATCATCCGGGTGCCCGCTTCCTCCATCAATGTGTACAAGCGGGATGTCCAGGGCGTAATCATCATGCGCCTGCCCGAGGGGAACAAGCTGGTTTCCCTGGAGCGGGTGCCCAGCGACCAGGAGGAGGAAGCAGAGGAGCCCCAAGCATGAAAACGGTGACACTGTATACCGACGGGGCCTGCTCCGGAAATCCCGGCCCCGGGGGCTGGGGCTGCATTTTGGAGTACGAGGGTCATGAGAAAGAGCTTTCCGGGGGAGAAGGCAGCACCACCAACAACCGAATGGAGCTTACCGCTGTGATTCGGGGATTGGAGGCACTGAAAGAGCCCTGCTCCGTGGAGCTCTACTCCGACTCCAAGTACGTGATTGACGCTCTGGAAAAGGGCTGGGCCTGGGGCTGGAAAAAGCGGGGCTGGGTGAAAAGCGACAAAAAACCCGCCCTGAATCCCGACCTCTGGGAAAAACTCCTGTCCCTGACACAAACCCATGAGCTTCACTATCACTGGGTCAAGGGCCATGCCCAGAATCCCAAAAATAACCGCTGCGATGAGCTCGCCGTAGCGGAGTGGAAGAAAATCAAGGAACGGGCGGCGGGTGGCCGCTGACAACCCGGCAGCGCCGGGAGGCAATTCCCACCGGGATGGTCTGTAGTCGTTACCGGGCTGAGTTCGGGGGTAAAGACTACTTCTATCTCCGTGCGGCATTGGGGTGAAGCGCCCTGCGCTTCAAATTACAATTTGTTGAGCCGCTGAACGATCTACTTTGAGAGGAGAAAAAACATGAAAAGAGCATTTACCCTGTTCCTGGCGCTGGCCATGGTGCTGACTGGGTTTTTCCCCGCAGCAAAAGCGGAGGATGAATTTGGCATGGGCAGCACCCAGAACAATACCTATTGGAATGAGAGCCTGAAAATTGGCTGCACGCTGGATGAAAACTGGTATTTCTTCACGAAAGAGGAAATTGCCCAGGTCAATAATATGACCGTGGAGGCATTGGAGGGAAATCTGGCCCAGATGGTCAAAGATGGCGGCAGCATGATGGATATGTATGCCCAAAATCTGGAGACCGGGGCTACCCTGAATCTGATGGTGGAGCGGCTGAGCCTGGTCAATTCTCTGGCGGTGACAGAGAAGCTCTACGCAAATGCAAGTCAGGAAACCGTGAAACAGACACTGGAGCAGATGGGGATCGAGGAAGTCGAGGTAACCCTGAATGCCATGGAATTTGCGGGTCAGGAGCACCAGAGCGTTGCCATCACTGGTACTTATAGCGGCGTACCCGTCTTTGAGACTATGGTGGTGGTGAAATCCGGCAGAAATATGATCGTTGTGACTGCGTTCTCTCTTGATGAGGAAGAAATCCAGCAGACCTTAGCCTGCTTCTTTGACAGCCTGGATTAAAGATATGTATCTATCCATCGGCAACGACATGGCGGTGCGGGAAAAGAGCATCATCGGCATCTTTGATCTGGACAATACCACCACCTCCCGGCGAACCCGGGAATTTCTGGATGGCGCGGAGAAGGAGGGACAGGTGGTGCCCTGTGACGAGCTGCCAAAATCCTTCCTCCTCACCGCCGAATACGGCCTGCCCAGAGTGTATCTGACCTCCCTGAACGTCCAGACCCTGGGACGGAGACTGGAGGAAAAGTAATTTGAAGCGCCGGGCGCTTCACCCCAAGCGGCAATGTCATCAACTTAAGGATTCTACTGTAGGGGAGGCTATTAGCCTCCCGTGCAGAACAAGCCCCAAAAGCGGCACTAAGTCAGGCAAATCCGCTTCATTTTCCATTTTCTGGCCCCATTCACCGGAACACTTAAAAACCGTTACCTGGCGGGAGGCTAATAGCCTCCCCTACGGGATGTCTTAAGTTGACGACATTGCCCCAAGCGGGCAGGGCCCGCAGCCAATTTCGCACGGGCGGCCAGTGGCCGCTGACAATTCGCTCGAAGCTGGCCTGTCATCGCTTTCGCTCTGACCCGCCCGGTAACGCTTTTGCGGTACGTCGTTGGTTGCTGTGGCGCGGAAGCGCCCAAGGCTCCCCTGTGTAAGGGGAGCTGTCAGCGAAGCTGACTGAGGGACTGTACAGCAGGCACTGAAATGATTGTACAGTCCAATGTGGAAAGGTACGATCCAATTCTCCACCTTTTTCCATAATAACAGGGAGCATTGAAATAAAGAGATTGCGGTAGACGAATTCTTCCGGTTTTCGCCCAACATGATGCAAATATGCAACATTTCACCGCACAGTCCCCCAGTCGTGCTGTTCGCACGACAGCCCCCCTTACACAGGGGGGCCTCCCTCAGAAGCCATTCCTCTCCACCATTCAACGGAACACTCAGGTATTTTACTTGGCGGGCATCTGTAGCCTCCCCTATGATTAAGTGAGAAATGCGGCAACCCGCCAAACACCAATTTCCCGGGATAAACAAAAATACACAAAAAAGTAACCGCTCAAGCTTTCAACCTGGCGGTTACTTTTTTATCGAAAAAGAATCTCTGAATCTTTCGGCGCATGCCGGATTCCCCAAAATGTCAAAATCGCAAAAACGTCACCGGGCTGGGAAGATGGGCAGCGATTACTGACCATCTTCGTGCGCATCATCTGCGGGCATTGCCCGTCCGACTCAGCGGAACCGAACAGCCATCCATTTTTCCATCTGCATCCGGCGGTAGCGGTCGTCCATAATAGCCACGGCCTGATTCATCAGCCGCATCCAGTCCTCGGCAGTGCGGCTGCCGCTGACCTTGGTCAAAAAATAGGGGCACTGCTCGATTTTTCTCCGCCCGAAGGCGGCGGCAAAGGACTTATCCACCCCCAGGGCAATGGCATAGGGGGCCATGCGGAAGAAATATTCCGGGTTTACTTTTTGGAGCCGGGCGGCCTCGGGCCTGGGAATGTGCTTCATGAAGCGGCGCAGGGACAGAATCTCCCCCGCCTCACTGCGGTTCAGCTCCGTCCGCATTCCTCCGTAGGCGGCGAAAAATCCCATGAGCAGCTGAACAGCCACGGATGCCAGGGGAATCCAGGGCTGCCCGGCGATGAGGCCCAGCAGTACCCAGAAAAGGCAAATACCCAGGGCAATCCAGGAGCGGGTTCTGGTGCGGGAGAGAATGTGATAGGCAAATTCCTGAATTTCCCAGGCGGAAACCAGGCTGAAGGCGCCGAAAATAAAGGAGAACATGATTTGCAGCACGGGAATGGAGGTAATGTTCATTGCCACACAAATTCCGCAGAAAAGCTGACTGATCCCCAGCAGCAGCCGGAAAATCTTTCTGCTTCCGGATTTGGAGCGGCACATGGTCTTTTCACCGGGAACCATGGATGCGGTTTTCCGGCAAAGCTTGGCGTAGCCCAGACTGCTGCAATCCACCGTCCGGCGGCTGCCGAACAGGGCAGTGAACACTCGAATTTCAAACAGGCTTCGCTCATTGCCCATGTCCATCTGCTTGTGCAGCAGCACCCGATTGCCGTTTTGCTGAATCAGAAGGTATCCCATTTGGGCCCAGGAGAACACCATCATGGTCAGATCCCCGCCGCTCATGGTCAGGCGGCACTCCAGTTCGCCTGCCGAGATCCCTTCCGGCGGCACGGTGGTTCGCTGGCGCTGGGGGGGAAGGGTTCGCAGAAAAAGAATCCAGTAGAGGAGCGCCAGCCCCGCAAAAATGCCCATGGGAATGATCTCCGGGTTGCCGGTGCGCTGATAGGTGCTCACCGATGGGAACATGTCCTTGGAGACGATCATGGTCATGGTGACGGCCTCGTGGTCGTTGAGGCCGGTCTTGCTGGAACCCGTGATCATATTGCCATTGGTGACCAGTTCCAGATTGGAGGCAAAGCCGATCTGCTGATAGGTGCTGGTGAACACAGGGCTGTTTTCAATATTGTCCGGCAGGGTGACGATGAAGCTCAGGTTCTCCACCGGGTAGTCGAAGCCGCAGAGCATGGGAATTGTCAGCTGGAGCTGCTTGTTCGTGGCGATGCTTACAGCCTTGGGAGGGGTATAGATGCCCACGGCCTTGGGGATGGTATAGTCAAAGCGCAGGGGAAACTCTCCGGTCATGCCGCCGGTGACCCGGCCAACGGCCACCAATGTCTTGTTTCCCACCCGGGAGGATGCCACGGAGCTGCCGTTCATGGTGATGTTTTCGGCGTTGTAGGGCAGGGGAAAGTTCAGGCCGCTGTCGGAGGCTTCAATCCGCAGATTCACTGTCATGCTCACAAGACAGTCTCCGTCGGCATTGACGGTACAGTAGAGGTCAATCTTGGAGGCTGCACTCTCTGCGGAGGCGCTCAGGGTGAGAAACCCGGCAAAAACCATAAAAAAAGCGCACAACACTGCACCCCAACGCTTCAAGCAGACCCCTCCTTCCGGTTTTTGCATCAATTTCACAAGACATTCTACCATATGGGGAAGAAAAATGCAAGGATAATCAGCATTTTGCATGACTTTTGGGGAACAAATCCCGCAAAGGGGAAAGCCGTCCCGGACGGCAGGTTCTCCCCTTTTTGACCCCGTCAACAAAAATCCAAATAAAATTTAAGAAAATAATTGAAGACAATCCTACAGAAATGTGATATACTATATCATGCGGGTAAAACTGCGTCTGTTCCCGAAAAATTTTCCGGGCGCAATCACACCACGGAGGAGGATTCCCCTTTGAAGAAATTATGCGGATATTTGGCCGCTGCCATTTTTGCCGGTGTTACCTATGTGCTCTCTGTCTACGGCAAGCAGTTTTCCGAGCTCATCGATATGGTCTATCCCTATGTGATCCGAACCCTGGAGGCCACCCTGGCAGGGTGGAGCAGCCAGGTGGATTTTCTGCTGTGGCAGTTTCTGGCTGTGGCCCTTCTGGTGGTGCTGATTGCCTGGCTGGTGGTGGTCATTATCACCAAGAGGAGCATATTCCAGTGGTTTGGCTGGGTGCTGGCAGTGGGCAGCTTCATTTTTATGCTCCATACCTTCGTCTACGGCATGAACTATTATGCCGGCGATCTGTCTGACGACCTGCGGATGGATGTCTCCGGCTGCACGCTGGACGAGATTGTGGAGGCAACAGAATATTATCAGGGACAGGCCAATGCCATGGCTTCCCGGATGGAACGGGACGGAAACGGCAGTCTGATTTTTGAGGATTTTACTACCCTGGCCGCCCGGGCGGGAAGCGGTTTTAATTACCTGACCTATCAGCGGTTTTTCCCGGTGTTTGCCGGTTCCACCCTGCCGGTAAAGAAGCTTGGCTGGGCGGATATGTACAGCTCCATGGGCATCACCGGCTTCACCTTT
This sequence comes from Oscillospiraceae bacterium, assembly GCA_021771675.1. Next base: position 54,556 of record JAETOP010000011.1, read on the forward strand.
CCCCTCACCGGTGAGGCGGCGGTGAATCCTCAAATTCCGGCGATGGCCCTGCCCTTTACCATGTGTCACGAGATGGCCCACCGGATGTGCATCGCCAAGGAGCGGGATGCCAATTTCGCGGCATTTCTGGCCTGTTCCTTCAACAGCAACCGGCAGTATCAGTATTCCGCCTATTTCATGGCCTACCGTTACTGCTATACTGCCCTGTACAGCGTGGGCCAGTCCACCTCCATCGACCCCTCGCTTGTGATGGAGGCTGCCAGTGAGGCCAGCCGCATTGACGCAAACGTCAACGAGTATCTGCGCAAGGATATGAACGATTACGACCAATTCTTCCGGGGCCGCAAGAATTCTCTGGCAACCTCTGTGGCCGATACCGTAAACGATGCCTATCTGAAGGCCAGCGGCGACAGCACCGGCACCGCTTCCTATGGCCAGGTCTGCGATCTTCTGGTGAACTGGCACATCCAGGAGGTGGTTCTCCCTGCCATTGCCGTGGAGGAGAGCCGGTTTGACCCCTATGACGAAACCCAGGTGGACCTGAGCGGGATTGTCAACGCCAGAGGGTACTGATATGGATGAAATGCGCCAAACTCTGGAAGCGGGGCTTTCGGAGCTGGGTCTGACCCTCACAGAAAATCAAATTGAGAAGCTCTGCGCCTTTGGCCGGGCGGTGGTGAAACAGAATGAGGTGATGAACCTCACTGCCATCACCCAGGACGCCCAGGTGGCGAAGCTCCATCTGCTGGACAGCCTCACCCTTCTGACGGCGGTGGATTTGTCCGGAAAGCGGCTCATCGATGTGGGCTGCGGCGCCGGATTTCCCGGAGTGCCTCTGGCCATCGGCTGTGAAGAGGCAAGGATCACCCTGCTGGACAGCCTGGGCAAGCGGGTTCACTGGCTGGAGGAAACCCTCCCCACCCTGGGCATTTCGGCGGAATGCGTCACCGCCCGGGCGGAGGAGGCGGTACAAACCCGTCGGGAAAGCTACGATTTTGCTGTCAGCCGTGCCGTGGCCAGATTGAACATCCTGCTGGAGCTGACGGCTCCCTACGTCAGGGTGGGCGGCATGGTCATTGCCATGAAGGGCGCAGCAGCCCGGGAAGAGCTGGCAGAGTGCACCGGGGCCATGAAAAAGCTGGGGTTAAAACTGGAAGAGGTTCGGCAGTTCCCTATGGACGATACCTGCCACAACCTGATTCTCCTGCGGAAAGTCGCTCCTACCCCGCCTCAGTATCCCCGCCGTTACGCCAAAATCAAACAATCTCCCCTGTGAATGAACATAAAACGCTGTGAGGAAAAACCATGTCCTTTGAAACCCTTCTGGGCAATGAACAACTGAAAACCAATCTGACCCGGAGCCTTTCGGCGGGACATATTTCCCACTTCTACTTGATCTCCGGCCCTCTTGGTTCCGGGAAGCACACCCTGGCCAGGCTTCTGGGAGGAGCGATTTTGTGCAAGGGGGAAGGCAGGCCCTGTCTGGTATGTCCTGCCTGCCGGAAGGTGATGGCAAACGCCCATCCGGACTTTATCACCGTGGACGACCCGGAAAAGAAGACCGTCCCCGTAGACCTGATTCGCCAGGCCCGGGTGGATATGTATGTCCAGCCCAATGAATCCGACCACAAGATATACCTCTTTCCCCGGGCTCAGGACATGGGCCTGCCGGGGCAGAACGCTTTGTTAAAGGTTTTGGAGGAGCCGCCGGCCTATGGGGTGTTTATTCTCCTGGCGGACAATCCCAACAAACTGCTGCCTACGGTTCGCTCCCGGTGCACGGAGCTGAAGCTGCTGCCTCTGGACCAGCGGACTTTGACAGCTCAGCTTCAAAGGGAATTTCCCGGGGCAGCGCAGGAGGATATTCAGGCAGCTATCTCCCGCAGCGGCGGTTTCCTGGGACAGGCAAAGGCCCTTCTGGAAAACGGTCAGACCGTCAGTCCCCAAACAGAGCTGTTTCTGCGGGCGTTGGAGAGCAAGGACGCCATGCTCCTGCTCCAGGCACTGGTACCCATGGAAAAATGGAAACGGGATGCCCTGGCGGATACCCTGAGCGAATGGCTGGAGCTGTCGGAAAACGCCCTGTTTTCCCGCAGCGGTTTGGATGCGGCGTCTCCTTTTGCCCGCCGCCTGGCCGATGCCCGTACCAACGCCGAGCTGAGCACTGTCATTGTCCATCTGCGCAAGGCAGTTACCTATGTCCAGGCCAACGTCTCCCCTGCCGCCGTCTGCGGTTATTTGGAGTGGGAGCTGCAAAATCTGTGATGGTGTGCCAAGAATAGCTGCCCGTTAAATTGGTGTTTGGCAGTGCGTTGAATGGTGAAATGTGATGGATTCTGAGGACGGCTCCCCTTACACAGGAGAGCCTTGGGTGCTCCCGCACCAGCGCAACCAACGGGGATTGCCCACCAAATATCAATTTACCCATTTTCTGAAAAAACGTTACCGGGTGGGTTAGGGCAAAAACGATTTCCTCTCAGCCCGGTGCGAATTGTCTGCGGCGACTCGCCGCCAAATACCAATTTACCAAACAAAGCCGATCAACATTCTATACTATATATCCCAAAGGAGCAAACCAATGGAAGAACTTCTGAATCCTGTCCAGCAGGAGACGGTGGAGGTCGTGGACATCCAGTTTCGTCCCGGACAGAAGGTCTATTTTTTTGATCCCGCCGGCGACAGCTTTTCGGTGGGAGACCACGTAATTATGGACACCGCCCGGGGGGCGGAGTTCGGCCTCTGTACCGGGGCTAACCATACCATCCCTGCGAAGGATGTGGTGGCGCCTCTTCGGAAAATTCTCCGCAAGGCCACAGAGCACGACGAAAAAGTCAACGCCGAAAACCGAAACCGGGAGCGCCGGGCCTATGAGATATGCATGCAGAAAATTCAGCACCATGGTCTGGATATGCAGCTGGTCTCCGCTGAGTGCGCCTTCGATGGCAGCAAAATTCTCTTCTATTTCACTGCCGATGAGCGGGTGGACTTCCGGGAACTGGTGAAGGATCTGGCCGGTGTGTTCCATACCAGAATTGAGCTGCGGCAGATCGGTGTCCGGGACAAGGCAAAGATGGTGGGAGGCTTTGGCATCTGCGGCCGGCCCTTCTGCTGCACCAGCTTCCTGGATGATTTCCAGCCGGTGTCCATCAAAATGGCCAAGACCCAGAATCTCAGCCTGAACCCCACCAAAATTTCCGGCACCTGCGGGCGGCTGATGTGCTGCCTGAAATACGAGCAGGATACCTATGAGAGCCTGATTCGTTCCAGTCCCAAGCCCGAATCCTTTGTGGATACTCCCGATGGCCGGGGTACTGTGGTGGAGGCGGACATTCTCCGCCAGCGGGTGAAGGTGCAGATGGAAAATGATCCCAATACCATAAATGTGTTCCCCAATGAGGAAATTGCCGTTCTGCGAAATGGCAAGGCCAAGAAGAACGATCCCCCCATCCCGGCGGATCTGGCCCCCATCTCCGGGAACGGCAAGCGTAAGCCTAGGCAGGAGGAGGCGCCGGTGCTGGAGCCCATCCGCTTCCGCTACAGCACGGAGCAGATTGTTGAGGAAACCGCCCCCGTGGTTCAGCCGGAGCCGGAGGAACAGAAGCGGGAGTCCCGCCCACCCCGCCAGCGCCGCCGCAGGGGCAGCCGGGGAGAGGAAGGACAGGAGGAAAAGCTGGAGCAGCCAAAATCCGATCAGCGTCCCCCCCGTCAGCATCAGCGCAGAAATCAGCAGGCCGGCAAGCCGAATCATCAGGAGCAGCCGGAAAATCGGGATGCCCGTGGGGAAAAGCAGAATCAGCCCCGCCGGGAAAATCGGGAGCCCCGTCCGCCCAGAAGACCCCAGCCGGAGCTCGCCCAGGCCGAGGCAGTGCAGAGCGGAAACGGGGAAACCCAAAAACCCCGAAACCGGAATAATCACTACCGCCATCGCAAGCCCAAGGCCCCTCAGGCCTGATTCTACTCACAGTAGAGTTCAACGGAGGGTAGAATTCCACCCAATATTTCTATCCGATTCGTGCCATCCCCCCGGGAATGGCACGTTTTGGTTTACATTTGGATTTTGAGGCACTATAATAATAGAGAACCTCTGATTACGAAAACACAATAAAATCATTTTATTGGGCCTACATCGTCTGGTGACGCATGACCTGTTGCCGTTCAACGAAACACTCAAAAACCACAACCTGGCGGGAGGCAAGGTTGCCTCCCCTACGGAGTAGCCGAAGGTGCCTGCCATTCAACCCACTACCGCAAAAGCGTTACCGGGCTGAGTTTGGGGGTAACGATTACACACCATCCCGGTGCGAATTATCAGCGGGCATTGCCCGCCGCAAGTCCGAAAGGAGAAATCACCATGTCATTCACCATTTTTGTTGACGGCAGTTCCAATCTGCCCGGTACGGTCACCGGAGAGCTGGACATCCATGTCCTGCCCTGCTCCTACACGATCGGCGGACAGCCCAGCACCTACAATGGCCGTCTGGACAGCTTCCAGCCCCATGAATACTATGAAATGCTCCGCCGGGGCTGTAGGGTTCAGACCAGTCTGCTCAATACCCAGCTCTTCCTGGATTCCTTTCGTCCGGAGCTGGAGCAGGGCCGGGATGTGGTGTATTTTTCCATGTCCAGCGGCATCAGCGGTACTTACCAGGCGGCGAAAATTGCCGCAGAGGAGCTGAGCCAGGAATTCCCGGAGCGTACCGTTCGGACGGTGGACTCTCTGGGTGCAGGCTTTGGCACCGGCCTGATGGCCTGCAAAGCCGCCGACCTCCGTGCGCAGGGGAAAAGTGCCGGGGAGACGGCGGACATCATGGACGAGGATGCCCACCGGATGCTCCAGTTTTTCACGGTGGACGATCTGAATTTCCTCAAGAACACCGGCCGGGTCTCCGGGGCCACCGCCATGATTGGCACGGTGCTGAACATTAAGCCCGTGCTCTGGGGCGATACCACCGGCCATATCACCGCCCGGAGCAAGGTTCGGGGAAGAAAGAAAGCGTTAGCCGCCATTGTGGAGGAGTATAAAAATTCCGTTTTGAACCCGGAAAACCAGCGTGTGGCCATCTCCCACGGGGACTGCGAAGAGGAAGCCTTTAAGTTGGCAGAGATGATTCGGGCAGTTGCCGAGCCCAGGGAGCTGATCATCGCCCCCCACGAGCCCTTCACCGGCGCCCACGTGGGCCCGGGAATGCTGGCACTGTTCTTCCACGGGAAGAAAAGAACGGAAATTTAATTTTGACAAAAACTTGGGGCCGTCTCACAAATGAAGTGAGACGGCCCCAAAGTGCAACTCATCGCCGTCGTTATCATGCCGTCGAAATATAATCAACCCTCATTTTATCAAATTTATCCAATTGGATTTCCAAAATCAAGGAGAACGGCGTATTTCTGACGCAATTTGTCGAAATTACTTAAAAAGGGGAATAATTTCCCTAAAAATGCCCTTTATTCCGAGGCATATACAGCATAGTGCCTATTTATGGAACGGCGACTGCCGGGGGGGTCTGCTGGATTTTCACGCCCCTGGGATAGAAAAACCGCACTTTTTCCGCTGCCACGGAAATGGAAATGTCCTTGGCCCGGCGCAGTTCCCCGTCCAGGTTGATGGGAGTGAGCCTGTCGGCATGAATCATCAGGCGGTCCGTGCGGAAATGGCGCACCAGCTGGGGGAGCTGGCGGTATTTTCCCGCCTTGTATTTGCCCACAACGCCGGGAACCTGGAGCCGCCGCACCTTTTTCACCACCAGCACATCCAGCAGTCCGTCCGTGGGGTCCGCCTCCGGCACTGGGTTGAAGCCGCCGCCGTAAAACCGGCCGTTGCACACGCAGATCATGGTCTGCTCACCGTCGATGCGCTCCCCGTTCAGCTCCACCACATAGTGCTCCCCAATGCCCCGGATTACGTTGATCACGGTGGAAACGGCGTAAGCCCGAAAGCCCTGGAGCAGAGGAAAGCGCTTGTAGTTGGACACATCTGTGCCGATCCTGGCGTCCAGGCCCACGGAGCAGATGTTCAGGGAGTAGTCGTCGTTGACTTTGATTAAGTCAAACTCTGATTCCACCCCGTCCAGCAGAGCGTCCAGGTCGGTGAAGGCAGCGGGATTGTCAAAAATCCGGACAAAATCGTTTCCACTGCCCCCGGCATAGGCAGTCACGGCGGCGTTATGGTAACCGACCGCCCCGGTGACCACCTCGTTCAGGGTGCCGTCTCCGCCGCAGGCATAGAGCCGGATTTCCTCCCCGGCGGCCGCGGCCTCCCGGGCGATTTTGGCGCAGTCCCCCGGGCCCATGGACACCCGGATTTCATAGTTCAGGCGCCGGGCGTCACAGGCGGTGCGGATGGCGGCGGAGTATTCCAAAGTCCGATCCCTGCTCCCGGCCGCCGGGTTGATGATGAATAAATGCTTCATAGTCTCTTCTCAATTCTCTTTCTATTTTTACCCAACAAATTGTAATTTGGCGGAGCGATTGGCTCTGTGTAGGGGCGGGTCTTGACCCGCCCGCATGGAGCGTCAAACAACGGCAGTACGTTGAGTGGTGGAGGGGAATGTTTCTGGGCAAAGGCCCCCCTGTGTAAGGGGGGCTGGCAGCGAAGCTGACTGGGGGACTGTACAGCAGGCACTTGGGTTTTCATAAAGTCCAATGTAGAAAGGTATCCCCTTTTCGCCCAAACCAATGCGAATTCGTAACATTTCACCGCACAGTCCCTCAGTCACGGCTTACGCCGTGCCAGCTCCCCTTACACAGGGGAGCCTTAGGTGCTGCCGCACCACAGCAACCAACCCGCCAATTCAAAACCGTGTGCGGGTCGGTGGGGTCAGACGTAAGCCCTACGATTTCCCACCGCAAAAGCGTTACCGGGCTGAGTTCGGGGGTAAGGACTACACGCCATCCCCGTGGGAATTGGGGTGAAGCGCCCTGCGCTTCCCAAAATACATATAATAATCGCACTTAATCATGCCGTTGTAGAGCTTGCGCTTTTTATCCGCCCGGGCGCCGAAGTAGTGCTCAAATTCCGGCTCGCTGGTGATGATGTATTTCTTCCAGCCGTCGGCGTATTTCAGGTGCCGGCCCAAAGCCGCATAGAGCCGCTGGGCGCTCTGCTGCTCCAGCATTCTCTGGCCGTAGGGCGGATTGCAGATGAAGATTCCCTCGCTGCTGGGCAGATTCATTTTTGTGGCGTCGCCGTCCTGGAAGGTGATGAGCCGGTCAACCCCCGCCTTCCGGGCGTTGGCCATGGATAGGGAAACGCACTTGGGATCGTTGTCCGAGCCCAGGATGTGATAATTGCCCTTGAACTCCTTGTCCCGGAATTCGGTGCGGGCCTGTCCCCAGAGCTTGGGGTCCATCCAGGCGAAGGCCTCGGCGCTGAACCGGCGGTACATCCCGGGGGCCTGGTTCCGGGCAATCAGCGCCGCCTCAATGGGGATGGTGCCGCTGCCGCAGAAGCCGTCCCACAGGAATTCCCGGCCCCGGTAGCGGGTCAGGATAATCATGGCGGCGGCCAGGGTCTCCCGCAGGGGGGCGTCGTTGCCGTTGGCCCGGTAGCCCCGCTTGTGCAGCCCCGGCCCGGAGGTGTCCAGGTACAGCTGGGCCCGGTCGTTCATCAGGGAGAATTGAAGCTGATATTTGACGCCCGTCTCCGGCAGCCAGCTGACGCCGTACTTCTCCCCCAGCCGGCGGCTGGCCGCCTTTTTGATGATGGCCTGGCAGTCCGGCACGCTCATTAGCTGGCTATTCAGGCAGTGGCCCTTCACGGGGAAAGCGCCGTCTCTGGGGATGTAGTCCTCCAGATTGGCCCGGCACACCCCCTGGAACAGCTCCTCGAAGGTTTTAGCCGGAAAATCCGCCAGCTGAATCAGCACCCGCTCCCCGGTACGAAGGCCGATGTTCGCCTTGGCCAGGGCCAGCTCGTCCCCGGAGAACAGCACCCGGCCATTCTCCACCCGGACGTTTTCCAGATTCATTCTTCTCAGCTCGTCCCCGGCCAGCCCCTCCAGGCCGAACAGACAGGGAACGGAAAACTCCATATTCCTCATAATTCCTCCAATTTACGGAATGATTTTGCTTTTTTTCAGGTAGCGCTCCTCCTCGGAGAAGACGCAGCCGCAGTATTTTTGAATGTAGAAGCCCAGCTCCCGGGCTTTTGTCTGGCCCGCCCGGAAATAGGGCCGGAAATCCCGGTACAGGAACGCCACGCCGTATTCCGCCGCCGCCCGCTCCGCCACCTCTTTCATCAGCTCGTGGTTCTGGTAGGGGCTGATGAACAGCGACGAGGTGAAGCTGTCGAAGCCGCCGCCCGCTGCCTGCCTTGCCGCCTCAAAAAGGCGGAATTCGTAGCATTTGACGCACCGGTGCTCAATGTCCTCCGCCACCGCCCGGACAAAGGGGCGAAGGCCGTAGTCGTTGCGCTCGATCAGGGGAAGCTCGATGGTCTGGGCGTATTCCCGCAGACAGTTCCGCCGGGCCCGGTACTCGGTAAAGGGGTGGATGTTGGGATTGTACCAGAATCCGGTTACATCATAATGATCCGCGCGCAAAACGTCAATACATTGATTGGCGCAGGGGGCGCAGCAAATGTGAAGCAGTGTGTTCATTTTCATTACCTCGCTAGAATGTCGCCCAGGACGCCGTCTTGATAGACCTCCCGAATCCGTACCTTTCGGAGCTCGTTGTGCAGATTCTCTCCCGGGGCGTAGACCTTTACATAATTGGGGGTGTGACCGGTGTAATAGTCCCCTTCCTTTTCCTCGAAGAGAACCTGCTGCGTGGTGCACAGAAGAGCGGCGCGGTATTCCTCCTCCATGGCCGCCGCCACCTCCATGGCCTCCCGGCTCCGGGCTTCCTTGACGGCGTTGCCCAGCTGGCCGGGGAAATCCGCTGCCGGGGTGCCGGGGCGACGGGAATAGGGGAAGATGTGCATGGCGGCAAAGCCGCATTTCCGGATAAAATACAGGCTCTGCCGGAATTCCTCCTCCGTCTCCCCGGGGAAGGCCACGATCATATCCGTGGTCAGGGCGCAGCCGGGGAAAAATTTCCGCAGCAGCTCCACGCTTTCATAATATTGAGCGGTGTTGTATTTCCGCTTCATCCGCTGCAAAACCGTGTCGCAGCCGGACTGCATGCTCAGATGGAAGTGGGGGCACAAATTGGAAAATTTCACAATTTCCCGGCAAAACTCCTCTGTGATGATCCTGGGCTCCAGGCTTCCCAGCCGAATCCGCAGCTCCGGCACCGCCTGGCAGATGGCCGAGATCAGCTGCCACACCGGGGGTTTTCCGGGCAAATCCCTCCCCCAGCCCGCAATTTCAATGCCGGTGAGGACAATTTCCCGGTATCCCCGCTGGGCCAATTCCTTGGCCTGCTCCACGGCCAGAGCCAGAGGGGCGGAACGAATGGGGCCCCGGGTGTAGGGGATGATGCAGTAGGTGCAGAAATTGACGCAGCCATCCTGCACCTTCAGCATGGCCCGGGTTCGTTCCTCCAGGCCTCCGGCGGGGAGCACCTCAAATTCCCGGCGGCGGAGGGCGTCGTCCAGGGTCTGCCGGTACTGCCTCTGGGAGGCTGCCGCCAGCAGGTCTTCCAGGAACTGCCGCCTGCTGCCGCTGCCGCCGATGACATCCACCCCCAGCGCCTTCACCTCTTCGGCGGCGTGCTGGGTGTAGCAGCCGCAGACGGCGATAATGGACTCCGGATTGGCCCGGCGGCACCGGCGGATCACTGCCCGGTTCTTCTTGTCCGCCACAGCGGTGACAGAGCAGGTGTTTATCACATAGCAGTCGCATTTTTCGTCAAAGGAGCCGATGGTGTGCCCGCCCTCCAGGAGCAGCCGTTCCATGGCTTGTGTCTCATATTGATTGGTTTTGCAGCCCAATGTATAAAAACTGATTTTCATTTGTAATAACCGCCAATTTAAATGTGGATTATTTGTAAGAATCGTCCAAAGCTACAATTGCGTTTTTGGCAAAAATTGATATAATAGAAAAAAGAGAAAGATTTGCGATTCCCCTCCATTATACACGAAACAGAAAGGTTTGTACAGCGCCAGATGGAAAATGCGAAAGAATTTATGATACATCTCGGCTCTGTCCGGGATGTGGAAGATTTTGTAAGGCTATCCACTGCCCAGCCCTACCCGATTTTTTTGGATGATGGGCAGCATCGGGTGAACGGCAAGAGCTTCATGGAGATGTTCTGCCTGATCCTCACCCGCCCGCTCCAGGTGACGGTGGAATGCAGCGACAGCCAGTATTGGGAATTTTACAACCAGACCGCCCAGTTCCATATTCCCTGATTGATTGCCTCCCGGTTATGCGGGAGGTCATCTTTTTTCAAAAAATTCCATTTTGGGTCTTTACTTTTCCAGGTTTCTACTGTATATTAGGGAGCGAACAGAGTAGGATACCTTGCGTGAAGTGCTGCCAGAATGGGGAGTTGTATGGCGGACGAAGGACGGCAACGTCCGCGATAAGGTTTCCGCACCCGCTGCGCCATATGGGAGTTCCCTCCTTTATGTAGCAACGATACTCGGTTGGGCGAACGGACGAAGGCTTTGAGGCTGTCCCTTCCCCACGGGTCAGATGAATCATATTTCTCCCCAGGGGCATTATGCCCACTGGGGGATTTTTTTGACCCATCGGGGCAGATGATCTACCCTTTTCCGAACGCTCCTACATCAAAGGAGGAATTTTTATGTCCACAAGAACCAAGTCAACCACCCTGTACCCCCATCCGTTCTCAGCGGCCTATTGGCGGGATGCCGCCGCCGAGCTGAAGGACACCAAAATGCTGGTGATCGCCGCCCTGATGACGGCCCTTCGCATCGCCCTGAAGCCCCTGGCCATTCCCCTTGGGCCCCAGCTGAGCATTCAGACCGCCATGCTGGCCACCGCCCTGGGCGCCATGATCTTCGGACCTGTGGTGGCGATCCCTGCCGCCATCATCTCGGATACCATCGGCTTCCTGATCTACCCCACCGGCGACTACTTCTTCCCCTTCGTGCTGACGGAAATTGCCAGCACCGTGATTTACGCCCTGTGCCTCTATCGGGCCAAAGCCACCCCCTCCCGGGTGGTGCTGAGCCGGTTCCTCATCTGCTCCCTGGTGAATGTGGTGCTCCAGCAGCTGATCTTCGCTTGGTGGTATGTGTATATCGGCAGCCCGGAGAAGGCAAAGGATCAGATTATGGGCATCATGACGGTGGCCCGGATTTTCAAGAATCTGTGCATGTTCCCCATTGAGTCCGTGGTTCTGACCCTGTTTCTGCGGCTGATGATGCCCATCACCCGGCGGGCGGGACTCACCTATTCCTCCGACGAGGAGATGAAATTCACCAAAAAGCAGATCGTGATTCTGGCGGTGCTGTTTGTGGTGGGCGTTTCCAGTGCGGTGGGCTATATGACCTACCGCTACGATACCACCTCCCGCTCCGCCGACTATTCCCGGGAGCAGCGGGTGAGCGCCAACCACGCCATGGCAGAGGTGGTCCTGGACAACACCGACCAGTGGGACGACCAGAACGTTGTGTGCGTCGTGGACAGCGCCTACCGGGGGCTGTTCGAGAAGGACACGGACTATACCGTCTCCGTCTACGTGGTGGATGCGGAGGCTTTCGCCGCCGGTCAGGCAGCGGACGAGAACTACTCCATGGACACCCTGTGGGCCTATTCCAAGAGCGGCCCCAGCAAGGACAAATACCAGTCCCTGGTGAAGGTGGCCACCGCCGAAATCGTGAAAAACGAGAAAACCGGCGAGATTACCAAATTTGAAGTGAAATAAAAAAGCTCCTGCCCATCGGCCAAAAACCGATGGGCAGTTGTTAATTGGGCAGAAAACGATACCGGCTTGAGAGATATGAGATATGTGATATAAGATACAAGATAGTTAGGAATTAGAAATGTAGTTGGACAGCTTGCCGCACTGCCCCCCCTCACTGTAGGGGCGAGTCTTGACTCGCCCGTAAGGCAATGGTTTCCGCGTGTTCCGTTGAATGGAACCAGGCGATGGCTTTTGAGGAAGGCTCCCCTGTGTAAGGGGAGCTGGCACGGCGTAGCCGTGACTGAGGGACTGTGCGGTAAAATGTCACAGATTTGTATGCTGTTGGGCGATAAGGGAACGCTTTACCACAGAATCAATATACTCACAAACACCGGTGAAATTTCTGTTGACTTCATTATTCGGAATGCGAATCACTGTCAGGCTGTAAGCCTCCAGGAAAGCAGTTCG
>JAETOP010000159.1 GCA_021771675.1 Oscillospiraceae bacterium
TGGTCGTTCAGCTTTTCCAGCTTGGCGTCAATGGATTTTCTTGTGCGCTCCATCTGCTTGATGGAAAACCGTTCCCCGTGGTTGGCTTTCAGCTCCGCGATGCCGTCCAAAACGTCGCGCCTCTGCTGTTCCAGAAGATACCGCTGACGCTCTATGCTTACCGGGATTTTCTCAAACTGCGAGTGCCCGATGATGATGGCATCATAATCGCCGGTGGCGATCCTGCCGCAGAAGCGTTTCCGATTCTTGGTTTCAAAGTCCTTCTTGGTCGCCACCAGGATATTGGCAGAGGGATAGAGCTGCAAATACTCCGACGCCCACTGCTCTGTCAGGTGGTTGGGCACCACAAACAGGCTTTTTTGACACAGGCCCAGCCGCTTACTTTCCTGTGCCGCCGCCACCATTTCAAAGGTCTTGCCTGCCCCTACCACATGGGCCAGCAGGGTGTTTCCGCCATAGAGGATATGGGCGATAGCGTTCACCTGATGGGACCGCAAGGTGATTTCCGGGTTGATACCCACAAAGTTCAGGTGGCTTCCATCGTACTCGCGGGGCCGGGTACTGTTGAACTTGTCGTTATAGAGCCGCGTCAGACATTCTCTCCGGGCCGGGTCTTTCCAAATCCAGTCTTGGAACGCCTGCTTGATAAATTCCTGCTTGCCCTGGGCGATGGCGGTTTCTTTCTTGTTCAGGACGGGGGTTCTCTTTCCGTCGGCATCTTCAACGTAATCAAAAATCCGCACATCCCGCAGGTTCAGGGTTTCCTCAATAATCTTGTAGCCGTTGATCCGGCTGGTGCCGTAGGTGTTGTGGGCCTTGATGTTGCTCTTGTCGTAGGATTTACCCTCGATGTTCCAGTCGCGGGTCATACGGGAATGGTGGACTTTGATATTCCACTGTGCATAATTGGGTGTGTCGAACAGCTCGTACATGAATTGCTGGACGACCTCGACGGGGAGCCAGTCGGCTCCCAGCCGCACGGAAATCTCGCTGGCGGTCAGGTCTACCGGCTGCACCCGTTCCAGGGCTTCCACATTGGCAGTATAGTCCTCCGGGTACAATTCGGCACTTCGCTTTGCCCATTCCAGCTTTTCCCGCACATTGCCGGAGAGGTATTCATCGGCGGTGAGATACTTTTCCTCTGTGTTGTTGCCATACCCATACATAGGATTCAGAAAGATCACGCTGGTCAGGTCGGTGTATATCTCCTGCTCGGTCTTGCCGGTCAGCTCCATCATAAAGGCCATATCCACCTTGGCCTTTTCAGCCAGTGATACGGCCAAGGCTTCGGACGCGGTGTCTACGCTGGTGACGACTACCTTCTGCTTGATGGTGCGCTTGGTGAACATATCCGCTTTGCGGACAAAATTCCGCTCATCGTCCAGCACCTCCAAAGAACACAACAGAAAATAGGCGCTGTCCATGCTGAAGGCGGCGCTGTTGGCGCGGGAGTTGATACGCCCGTATTTTGCCGTGAAAGCGTCATAAAGGGCATTGAGTTTGCGCTGCTGGTCTTGAATATCCTCGGCGGGCCAGTCCTCAGTCTGATACTCAATCAGCGTCCGCACACAGTCCCGGATGCCGATCAGCCCCTTGATGCGGTTTGCCGCCGTTACCGACACCTCCACCGGGTTCATACGGCTGTTCTCCCGGTAGTACACCTGCCCGTCCACCACGGTGTAGCTGAAATTCCGCACATTCGGGTCGGCGGGAATGGATTTGTCCTCGCCCTCCGCTTCCGGGTCGTCCAGCACATACTCGGTGATAGAGCCTTGAATATTCTGGATGGCAGCGGTAAGCTGTTCGCCCAGGTCTTGCCCCTCACGGGGCAGGCAGGCGGTTTCCGGCCCGTGGGGGCCGCTGACCTCCCGCATTTCGCCCATCACCATTTCCGGGTGGTCGATAAAATACTGATTTATTTTCAGCCCGTTTTCATCGGTGTTCAAGTGTACCCAGGCCGGTTCCTCGCTGGAAAGAGCGTCCCGTTTCTGCAAAAACAGAATGTCGCTGGTCACTTCCGTGCCAGCGGCGTCTTTGAACGTATTGTTAGGCAGGCGGATAGCCCCCAGCAAATCGGCCCGCTGTGCGATATACTTTCGGACGCTGGGGTTCTCCTTGTCCATCGTCCCCTTGCTGGTAACAAAGGCGATGATGCCGCCCGGTCTAACCTTATCCAGTGTCCGGGCAAAGAAATAATCATGGATCAGGAAATTGTGCTTGTCATATCGCTTATCCGATACCTTGAAACTGCCAAAGGGCACGTTGCCGATGGCGGCGTCAAAAAAGCTGTCCGGGAGGTCTGTTTTCTCAAACCCCTGGACAGCGATAGAGGATTTTTGATAGAGCTGCTGGGCGATGCGTCCGCTGATTCCGTCTAACTCTATGCCATAGATTTTGGAGTCGGCCAGACTTTCCGGGCGCATACCGATAAAGTTGCCAATACCGCAGGACGGTTCCAGCAGATTGCCGGTCTTGAGGCCCATGTTCTCCAACGCCTGATAGATGGAGCGGATGACCACGGGCGGGGTGTAAAAGGCGGTGAGGGTGGATTCCCTGGCTGCGGCGTACTCGTCCTCGTCAAGCAGAGCTTTCAGCTCGGCGTACTTGCTGTGGCGCTCGTCAAAGCAGTCGGCCAGACCGCCCCAGCCCACATACTGCGCCAATACCGCCTGTTCCTCCGGGGTAGCAAACCGATCTTCCCGTTCCAGCTTTTTCAGCAGACAGATGGCCCGGACGTTGTTGTTAAATCGTTCTCCCGGTGTCCCCGCGCCGATGGCATCATCGGTGATGCGGTACTCATGCCGGTCTGCGGTGGAGATTTCCGGGTGGAGGACAAAGGGGGACACTTTGGCCTTGCGCCGGGGCGCGGGCGGGGGTAGGGCTGGGCCATCACTGTCAGGGCCGCGCCCATCCGCTAAACTTTCGGTGCCCTTTTCAACCGTCCCCGCCGTATTTTCCTTTTCAGCCGGTTTGTGGCTCATCTGCGTTTCATAGCGGTCAATGTCTTGCTCGGTCAGCCATTCGGGTTTCTCCGGCAGCGCCGCATACAGCTCCCGCATTTTGGAAATCTGTGCTTCCACATTTCCGGCCCATAGGTGTTTTTCAGAAAACTGCCCAGCCCCCAGGTAATATTCACAGTCAGAACGTAGACGGTCTAATAGCCGGTAGCCAGACGATTCTGCCAGATTGGTGCCTGCTTCCTTTTCAGCCGGTTCCGGCATCCCTTGCTTGGCCCGTTCCACCGCCAGCCATTCAGCGGCCTCCTTGTCCGCCACAGCTTTCCTGACCTGCTTCAGATAATCCTCGGCCTGCCATTCACTGGTAAATTCCTCCTGAACGCCCTCGCTGTCCACATATATCTCATCCCGAATATCGTCCCAAACGGCGTAGCCGCCCTCCGTTTCAATAACGGAGAAACGCTCTTGGGACGGTGGTGTGTTGGCGGCGATCTGCTCCACATCGGCCATAACCTGCTGAATAAAGGGGGCTGCGTCCAGCTTATCCGGGTCAACCACATGGCCGTCCACAATGCCGTTCTCCGCAAGGGCGGCACGGACGGCGGCGGGGTCAATATCAGAGAAGTCATCGGTTTCCTGTTCCTGCTGGTGGAGTTGCTCTTGCTGTTTGCCGTACCGTTCCTCGGCAAAGGCAATCATTTCATCAAAATCCAGGTTGGCGAGAAGCCCGTTCAGATCGTCCGAGTCGTGGCATTGGATAGAGGCAACCGATTCGCCGTCCACCTGATAAGTCAGGCGAAACACCGTAAGATCGGCGCTCACGTCAATAAAGTGTTCACCGTCGCCGGTGGTGCTGTGGGCCAGGGCAACATCGCGCAGGTTGGAAAAATCGGCGGAGCTGTTATACTCCCTTTCGCAAAACTCATTGATAAGCCGCTTTGCTCTCTCCGTGGGCGCAGCGGGAATAGCGGTGATCTTGTGCCGGCTATCCTCCAGCGACGCCACGATCACGTCATACCCCGCAGCGGTCAGCCGCACTACGTTGTTCTCCAACGCATGAGCGGGAAAACCGCACATGGACACACGGCCATATTCGGGGATATTGCGCTTGGTCAGGGTCAGATCGAGTGCTGTTGCCGCGTTCCATGCGTCCTCGCCTTCAAGCCCTCCGTACAACTCAAAGAAGTCGCCCACCTGATACAGCACCAGACTGTCAGGGTTATGCTCCTTGATGGAATTGTAGGCATCCCAAAACCTGCCGCTGGCAGGCTCACGTTCCCGTGGCGGGGTGGAGAACACGGGGGCGTCCTGGGTGGCGGAGATAGTCATGGTGGACGTAGCGGCAACTTCTTCAATTTGTGCCCGCACATCCTCCGGCAGGCCGTCCTCATAATAGGTCACGGTTCGGTCAGGGGCGATGTGGGCCACGGTTTTATAGTCACCATCTTGCAGTTCCAGACGGTTCCAAACCGTCACGCCGTTGCCCAGGTGCCCAAAGCCCAACTCATAGCCGGGTGTGCCGGTTTGTTCCTCTTGATGCTGCTCTACGGCCTGCGGGGTGTCCGGCTCCCCCTGCTCGGCGGCGGGCGATACGTCCTCCACCACCTGAAGCAAACCATCGTCCAGCGGGTTCTCCGCCAGCATACGGTCAAATTCGGCGCGGGGCAGTTCCTTGTTGATGATGGGGAACGCCGGGTCAAAGAGCCGGACGGTCTGCTCGTCATAGGCCAGCAGCTCGTACTCCTG
>JAETOP010000012.1 GCA_021771675.1 Oscillospiraceae bacterium
CACCCTGACGGTCAATCAGAACAGCCCGGACAATGTGTGGGCCATCTACACAGATGCGTCCGTGACGGATCTGACCTTGAACGCCCAGACCGTCAACGGTAAGGTTCGCTTCGGCGCTGCGGACAGCAAGCTGGCGGCCATGAGCTATATCAGCGCCGAAAAGGTGAAGCTGAATCCCGAAACCGGGGCAGAGATCTCTCTGACCGGCAGCGGCGTCACACAGGGCATCTTTACCCTTTCCGGCATCTCCGGCAAAGCCCTGTCTGTCTACGGAGCGAACGGGAACAGCGCCACCACGCTGACAAACAGCACAAGCGAGGCGGCCACGCTGACCGTGAACGGCGCGTCTGTTGAGCTTGCGGCCGGCGGCTCCTATACCATCCCCAAGGCCGTGATCATTGACCCCAACTCGGCTGACAACTCCTCCGTCTATGCCTATGTGATCCCCAACGACCGGACGCTGTACTGCTACAATGCGTTCGAGCTCGGCCTGTCGGAGGATGTCAACCGGAATTACGCCGTGGAGGATATCGCGGAGTATGTTGAAATGTGGCGGTTCGAGGAAAGCGCATCCGAGCGGCTGACTCAGACCACCGCACAGGCCTACACCATCCTCTTCATCGGCGAGGGCGCCACCGCTGCGAGTACATACAAGGACTACCCGTACAAGGATGTTGAAGGACACGATAATGCCGAGCTGTACCGTGGACAGATCACCGATGTGACCTTTGACCCGGATATTGACACACTGGCAGGAAATATCCTGCGCGGTATGCTGGGCGTTGTTGAGATACGGGTAGAAGACGCCACCACAGTCTCCGGCGCGTTCTACAGCTGCGGCGTGCGCAAGATCTATCTTGGCGAACAGGTGACCAGCTACAGTTCCTCCAACTATATGGGCGTGCTGAAGGAGATCGAGGTTGCGGAGGGCAACACCGCCCTGATGAGCCACGACGGCGTTCTCTATACGGCGGACGGAAAGACCCTGCTTCAGTGCCCGGCCCGAAAGGCGGGCAGCTACACGCTCTTGGATACCTGCGAAGCGATCTCGAATGTTGCGTTTTATAGCTCCCGGTTGAGCGCCCTGACGCTGGACGCCAACCTCAAGAGCATCGGAACCCGCGCGTTTGAGAGTATGTGGAACCTCACCGCGATCCATGTAAAGACCGGGAATGCCTCGTTCAAGGCCGTGGACGGTGTGCTGTATTCAGCGGATGGCGCAACGCTGATCCTCTATCCGCTTAAAAAGCCGGATGCGGAGTTTGAGATCCCGGAGGGTGTGACGAAACTCGCGGATATGGCTTTTTACCAGTACAGGGCCATCAAGAAAGTGACCCTTCCCTCTACGCTGGCCAGCGTGGACGGCTATTTCATGGATGGCGTGCCGCTGGAGGAAATGGTGATCAACGGCCCCGTCTATACCAATGTAAGCAGATTTGATACTCAGGTTCTGCGCACCGTGACCGTTATGGACGGCTATGACTTTGCCCAGAGCAAGTTGTTTGCCGCCACCTCCATGGAGTGGGTGGGCAACGCCGTGACCGTCTCCGGCGTATCCTCCAACGAAAACATCCCCTATGACGGCGCGGCCCACGGCATCACCGTGACCACCACGGCGACAGATGCCAAGGTCGAGTACAGCAAGGACGGCGTGACCTATTCCAAAACCGCACCGACCTACACCGAGCCCGGCACTTATACGATCTACTGGCGGATCACCAAGGCGGCGGACGATGACTATGAGTTCGCCCGTGAGCTGTACAGCAGCCGCACCTTTACCATCAGCGCCCTTGAGGCGTCCGAGGACTGGTTCACTCTGAATACCGTCGGAACGAGCGGTACGAGCCCCGTCGCCCTGTCCCAGCCCGCCGCCGCGCCCTCTCTGGAGAACGGCTACACCGTGAAATACAGCAAGGACGGCACGGGCGAGGCCACCGAGGCTATACCCACCGAAGCGGGCCAATACCTTGTCACCGTGGACATCACCGCTGACGGGTACGCCAAGGAGACCCTGACCCTGGGCTATTACACCATCCTGTCCACAGAGCAGTCCAACTCGGTCGTTCTCTCCTTTATCACCTACGGCGGCAACGCTATTGAACCGCTCATTTGGTCGAAAAACGAAACCGATACCAAGACCGCACCCGCAGATCCCACGCGCAACGGGTACACCTTCGCCGGATGGTATTCCGACGCCAGCCTGCACACTAAGGTGGAGATCACCGATAATTCCATTTCCAAACCCGATGCAAGCGCCACCTGGTACGCCCAGTGGACGCGGGACACCTACACCATCACCTATAACGACCTGTATGGCGCAAAGAACGACAACCCCGCAACCTACACCGTGGAATCCCCCACCTTCACCTTGAACGCTCCTGTTCTGGCCGGGTATCTCTTTAAGGGCTGGAAGACATCGGATCAGATCGTACCGTCCTCCAGCGTGACCATTGAGCAAGGCAGCTACGGGGATAAGACCTATACCGCCGTGTGGGAGTTGATCCAGTACACCATCGAGTATGCCAACTACACGGACGGTATTGAGGGCAATCCCACCAGCTACTCTGTGACGGACACCACCAGCAAGGGCCTCTCTCTGACCGCTCCGGCGGCGCGTGAGGGCTACACCTTCTCCGGCTGGCAGATGACCGTGAACGGCATGACCTACATCCTCCCGGCGGAGGACGCTGAAATCCCGCAGGGTACGGTTGGCAACATCGTACTCAGCGGCATCTGGCTGGTGCAGGGCCAGACCCTGACCCTCAATGCCACCGGCGGCGCCTTTGCGGATGGAAAGAACACCATGACCATCACGGCGGACTACGCCAGCAGCATCACCCTGACCCAGCCCACCCGCAGCGGCTATGCCTTTGCGGGCTGGTATGCCGACAACAGTTTGGAGACACCCTTTGATGCGTCCACCATGCCCCTGACCATGACCATTTACGCAAAGTGGACATCCAGCCTCTCCATCAACCCCAGCGCGGCAAGCATTACCGGGAGTGATACCGTGACCCTGACGGTGGAAAATGCCGTGGGTACTGTATCTGTGAGCTGTAGCGACGCCTCCATTTCTATGAGCAGCAGCGGGAATACCTGGACGGCTACCCTGCCCAACAAGGACGCTACCTACACCTTTACTGTTTCCGCGGAGAACGGCGCAGAGAGCTGCAATGTGACTGTGACCTACAAGAGCAGCGGCGGAAGCGGCGGATCTTCCTCCGGTTCCTCCACCTATACCGTGACCGTGGACAGTGCCAAGAACGGCTCCGTTTCCGTCTCCCCCAAGAACGCCAGCAAGGGTACGACTGTGACCATCACCGTCAAGCCAGACTCCGGCTACGAGCTGGACGATCTGACTGTGACCGACAAGAACGGCGGCACCGTGAAGCTGACCCGCAAGAGCGACACCCAGTACACCTTCACCATGCCCGCCTCCAAGGTCACTGTGGAGGCCAACTTCACCAAGATCGAGGAGCAGCCCGCAATTTCCTTTGTTGATGTGTCCACCAGCGCCTATTATTACGACGCGGTGGAGTGGGCTGTGGAGAACGGCGTCACCTCCGGCACCAGCGCCACTACCTTCAGCCCGGACGCCGCCTGCACCCGCGCCCAGGCCGTGACCTTCCTGTGGCGGGCCGCCGGTTCTCCCACGCCCAAGAGCAGCGTCAATCCCTTTGCTGATGTTCCCACCACCGCCTACTACTATGATGCGGTGCTGTGGGCCCTGGAGCAGGGGATCACCGTAGGCACCAGCGCCACTACCTTCAGCCCGGACGCCACCTGCACCCGCGGACAGATTGTGACCTTCCTGTTCCGGGCAATCGGAACCACGACCGGAGGGACGAACCCCTTCGTGGATGTGGCTGACAGCGCCTACTACGCCGACGCTGTGAAGTGGGCCGTGGCCGAGAGTGTCACGGTAGGCACCAGCGCAAGCACCTTCAGCCCGGATGCTTCCTGCACCCGAGCCCAGATTGTGACCTTCCTCTACCGGGCCTACGCATAACCTCAAAATCCATGCGGAAAAAGGGGGCTTCGGCCCCCTTTTTCTTATAAATGTAGGAAAATGGCTATGGTGCAGAGAAGGAATAAGCGTCAAAAACTGGTTGAGCTGGAACCCCTGGTTTTTCAGGGGTTCCAGCTTTTCTTCTCACTAATATAATGGTATAATTTCAAAAAATCTTACAACCAAATCAATTAAAACCGTACTTATTAGATGAAAGCGGCTTTCAAGATAACGAGGAGAGGAGTGATACCGTTGGACGACAAGGTGCTCATTGATTTGTATTGGGCGAGAGATGAAGCTGCCATTCAAGAGACTTCCGCAAAATACGGGAAACTGTGTTCCTATATTGCAAACAATATTCTCAAGAATGCAGAGGACTGCGAAGAATGCTTGAATGACACATACTTTGCCGTCTGGAACGCAATTCCTGTAAAGCGCCCAAATCGGTTTTCGGCTTTCATCAGCAGAATCACAAGGAATTTGGCGCTCAAAAAGTGGGAATACCTTTCCGCCGCAAAACGGAATCCCTCCGCTGTTCTGTCCATAGATGAATTGGGTGATTGCGTGTCTGGTACATCCAGCATTGAAAGTGAGCTTGAAAGTAAACACATCGAAAATACGATTGACGCATTCCTTTGGGATGAGGGATACGAAAAACGAAATATTTTTATCCGGCGATATTGGTATTTTGATTCGATTGAAGCCATCTGCAAAATTACGGGCTTCAGCCAGAGCAAAGTGAAATCCATCCTATATGAGATGCGGTTAAAACTGCGAAAATATTTGGAAAGCGAGGGAATTGAAGTATGAAAAAAGAACGACTTTCCGAACACATCGGAAACATAGATGACAGGCTTGTGCAGCAGGCAGAACAGATCCCCAATTACGCCCGGCAGCATCGTCGAAAAGGATTCACACGCTTTTCGGCCATTGCGGCAGTTCTGGTTTTGATGGTATGTAGTTTTACAGTGGGAGCAGTTGCTTTTTCAAGAGAAGTCCCTGTCGAACAGGAAATCATTGAGATTGAAGAGATTGGGCTTACGCTGATTCTGCCGGATAGCTGGAAAGGCAAGTATGCTTTTGAACAGGACTCCGATTTTAAGGAATACTATGTATATAACCCTGCCATTCGTGAAGCAATGGGCGGTAACAGCGAAACTCCCTTGAGCGGCGGCGTACTTTTTTATGTAAAATTGTGGGACGAACAGCTTACAAAGGAGCAGGTGGACGCTGGTGGAGAATGGAATTATGCCCGCTGCGAATATATCATGACCACTCAAAATGGCACATACCTGCTCTACTATGCCAGCGATGTACAATTTACCACGGAAACAATGGAAGAGTATCGGCAGATGGAGTCTGAGATCAGCGAGATTCAATTTGTAGTTGGCAATGTCCTCGAATAACAGCAATTCTAATTTCAAGAAAGCAAGGGGCGAAATCTCAAATAAAAGAAACGGGAGTTTTGGCTCTACCTTGTAAAAAGCACGAAAGTATTATACGATATAGATGCGAAACATTTTTGAAGATTTTTCGTCTATACCAGTAAACCCACATTTTAGATTTGGGGGAAACAGATATGAAAAAGTTTGCTCTTATTTTGGGCTTGGCATTGGTAGCATCTTTGACCCTTGTTGGGTGCCAAGCTGGAGCCAGCAGGGAGGGTGATACTGTTCCTGTGGGGGCGACAGAAATGAGCGCAACCCCAAACAAGATGGAAGAACTCGAATGGGATAAAATTCCTATGGTAAAGGTAGATGGAAAATTCTACTATGACACTGGCAAAGAAAGTGCCATAAGTGGCCGCTGTGGGGTAATGGATGGGGAAATCACTTCAACGGTTGATGGCTCTGAAATACCGACAGAGGATAATCAATCTAATTTTGGGACAGGTTTTGAATATCAATATGGGGCCGCCAATACCATAGAGATTTTTATGAACGAGAAATGGATTGTTTTTGAGCAAAGAGAAGGAACTGGAAATCAAGTCCGATATGGTGAACGGATGGTAGACACGGACGGTCTTTCGGAAGAAACGCTTGAATGGCTCGATTGGTATAATAGCCTTCCGGAAGAACAACAGTTAGCTGTAAGTTTTGTGCCGCCGGATTTGTTCGAAGAAAGCGGCCTTGTAAAAACAGAGGACGCAGAGGTTTCTGCACAGGAAGATGAATTGTGCGGCTATCCTCTTGCACCAGAAGAAGTAGAGTGGCAGTAGGGGCAACAACAAATTGATAGGATTAGAATGGAATGATGCGGACAATCGTAGAGGCAGGAGCTATAACGGTTCCTGCCTCTTTTATCTTTTATGTTCCCTAATGAATAAATCTACATTAACCTTTACTCCCCCTACTCCGGGAACACAAAAGGGAATTGGGAAAAATAAAGCATACTATCGACTAAATAGTTTTTTCGGTTGTGTTAAGAATTGGATCCGCCGACAAAAAAGGACGGGCCTCGGTCAAAAGATCGAGGCCCGTCCTTGCGTTGGAAAATAGGAACTTAAATTTCTTCATCTGCGGGCTGCGGGCATCCATACTCCAATGGAACCGGGTAGTAATGCCTGTAAATTTTCTGCAAGCCCTTTCGTACTTTTGATTTTGTCAGCGGCCCGGTGGCGACTTTTTCTCCGGCACCGAAAGCGGGGCCAGAAAACCACAATTCATAATGTGTGCAAAGACTTCTCCCCCTTGTATGGGCGGTAGATACCGTCCAATAGTAGGCGTCACCTTGCACTTGAAATTCATGTGGATAAAGATATTCCGTCATGCCATCCGGGGAAAAATCATCCAATGCCGCGGCGTTCGACCTTGCCGGGTCAGCTTGCGGCTGAACGACCTTTCGTAGCCAGAGAATAAAATGCTGATTTTTCATTTGCCGTCTCCTGGAAAAGCTGTACTCAACCGGGGGATGCCCTATGGCGGGCAATGGTGTCCTGAATTGCTTTGTCCAGAGCATACTCCCAGGTCATTTCTTTTCGGAGGTTATGCCGCAGATCTCCGGCCATTTCCCCCACCAATGGGGCAAGCTGTTCATAGGTCATACCGTAGGCTTCCAGCAGGTTGTCGTCCGGCATAGATTCAAATACGCCCTTGACAGATTCAATGTCAAAAAGTCCCTGCTGCTCCTCATAGGCGGCAAACAGCTCTGCATCGGTGAGCACAATGGTGGCAGGGACGCCGCCGATCACTCTCTCAACCTGCATAGGCCCGTTCCTCCTGTACGCCGATTTCTCCTGTAGAGAAAAGCTGCTCCAAACAGACCGCCAAATCCAGCTGGTTTCTGCATTTCCTCCGCCGATAGCTTTTGTGGTACTCCTGGCTGTCTATGTGCAGGCTCAACTGGGCGGTACTGATAGAATACTCCCGAAATTCATGGGAGATCCATATCCTCCGGTCAATGCCGGGATCCTCCACAATGAGCCAAAGAGGGCGGTTCTTATATGACCAGGACTGCCCGGAACCCCTCCAGCCGCTGTGGTCAGAGATTGAAACCTCCGGCACCTTCTGCTTCCTTGCTTGGAGCAGAGCATATATTTTAGCGTATCTCACAGATCTTCCTCCTCCGGCGATTCCAGTTCATTCTGCATGGCCCGCTCGCCGTTGAAACGCACCACATAGGGATACCACCGTTTGGGGGAGAAAAAGAAGTAATAGGGCGTCAGGCCATCGTCAATTTCGACGACCTCGTTCTCATGCACCTGAACCTTCAAAAGCTCATATACATCTTTCCCCTGTAACTCATCCTGAAACTGCGCTGCCGTCAATTCGGTCGTTCCCTCATACCGCAAAGCGTAGTCGAAGTCGTTCGGGGAGTAGAGCGCCCCATCCCGCTGCAGCATAAGCTGCACCATCTCGCAAAGTGCGTTTTTGAAGCAGTATATCCGCAGGACAATGGGCTTTTTCCGCAGAGGGCACCAGGATGGGACGCTGACTTTGGGATCGCTGGAACGGAAAGCTTTGATTCCTTTTCCGCCGGCGCAATATCGTTTACCGGGAAGAAGCGTCTTGCCCTTGACCTTTTGCGGTATGGAGCCCTCGCAGCGCAGGTAGCACTCTCTGCCGCCGCACTGGGGCTTTCGGATCTTCACTTCAATCATCTTCGCCACAACCTTTCTCTTCATCCTTGGGCTGAATGGACAGCCCGGCAACCATCATCTGCACAGCGGTCTGGAAGCCTGCCCGATAGGCCCGCTCCGCAAACTCCAGACCCCGATTTTCCACAATGTCCTCATACTGCTCGAAATCCTGCCGCTCCCGCTCCGTCATGCCAGGGAGAAAACCCTGCTGCGCCTGAATCGCACGCTGGGAAAGCCGGCGGTTCTCGGCTGAAGGCTCCCAAATCTCCGACTTCTTATACAGCTCTGTCAGAAAATCCGGATCTCCCTCCATCGGCATACGGATGGCCGCAGGGGACGGGGAGAGCTTTTTAGATATGTCCTGAAGGGCCGCAATCAACTTGGGAAGCTGCCATTCAAAAAAGTTTCGCCCCATTCTGGTTTCATAAAAATTCATATTGTACCTCCATATTGAATGGTGCGGGGAGAGAAAAAACATAATAGCTTCTCCCTCCCCGCATTGACTGACTGGCCGGCAATAGCAGGCCAAACCTTACAGTGAAATCATATCGGCTCTGCCCGATCCGGCAGAAAGCCCCGCTTCCGTTTCCCGCAAATGGCACGCCGCGCTGTTGATGCGCGAGGCAGCGGAACCACCCCAGCCGTAACTTTGAAACTGGTATTGAAGCTGGCACAGATGCTCCAGTTCGGCATCATCCCGCCAACCAAGGTGGATTCCCCGCTCTTTTACCGTGTAGGCCAACGCCATCATTTGCTGAAACAATCGCTGTTTTTCATGGACAGCTTTTTCGTATTCCTCCCAGTTCTCGCAGATCGTTTTCCGTATATGGGCCGTATAGGATATTCTGACCCTTTTCGCTTTGGCCTGACGCAACACCCGCTGATATTGCTCTAACAGAGCTGCCTTTTCCAGCGGAGGGTCAAGCCGAGCCATGATAAAACTGGTACCTGGGTTTTGAATAGAAATGCGATCCTCGGATATCTCAAATACTATGCCCTTTATCACAGGGCGGCTGAGATAATCGCTCAACTCATCCATCATCAAGCCCCCATAGCCTGGTGCTGCCAGCTGGCAGGGCGACGCTTCAACCGGCGGCTGTGCTGTTCATAGCGGACACATCCCCGCAGGTGATATTTCCGCAGGGCTGCCCGGTTGAACTGGAATACCACCGCCGTTTTTCGGGTGCGTCCGGTCAGCACATCCGTGTCGTACCGCTTGATGTCAAAGAAATCTCCCAGATCGTTCTGCTCGGCAAAATCCATAAAATCGGTATTGCCCAGCTCCAGAATGCCGTCGGCCAGAAACGCCCGATAGAGCGGCATGGGCTGGCCGAGATTCTGCGTGAGCAAAATCGGCGCCGAGCCGTCCACAGGCAGAAGTGTGGCCTTGATTTCCGGCGTTTTGGGGTAGCACTCCACGGACAGCCGACAGGCTTTGCCCCAGAAGGTGCCGGAGAGCAGGCATCCAATGCTTTTCTTCTGACAACTCATATTCCTTTTATCTCCCTTGTGATGGTATCCGTCTCCGTTCAGCCATTCCCCTTATAAATCATGAGGAGCATGGTGGAAACGCTGGTCATTTCAAACTTGATATTCTGGAGCTTCTGGACGGAGTGGGTATGCTCCGCCAGCCAGTCCTGAAACTCCTTGAACTTGCGCTGCTCGGAGCGGAAGATCCTGTCGATGCACACAGATACCAGGACTCCGCCCGGCCGCAGGAATTGAAAGGCGTGCTGGATGTGCTCGCATTCCTGGGAAAAAGGCGGATTCATCAGCACGGCGTCATACACCGGTTGAGGATCGAGTGCCAGCAAGTCATCACCGATGAGATGATGGCCTTTCAGTTCCAGCAGTTTCCGCAGGGCATGGTTCCACTCCACGCAGTCCACATGGGGCGTGATGGCTTTTACCGCATCGGCAATACGGCCAGACCCGGCCTCGGGCTCCAGCACCCGGCTCTCTCCATCCAGATGGACAGCGGCCAGCATTTCCGACACCAGCTCCGGCGGGGAAAACTGAATATCCCCACCCTGCATCATCTGGGCCTGATAGGTCAGATCCCGAATCTGGATCGCTCTGGTGTCCGGTGGGACAAGAGCCTTTTCCCGCAGCGCATTAAACTGTGAGATGGCGGCGAGGAGTTGGGTCAGGTCTTTGACGCCCGCTCTCTGAAGCCGCTGATAATCCGTCGTTCCCTCAAAGGGGTACTTCGGCCCGGGAAGCCGATGCTCCGCCAGATGCTTTGCGCAGGCAGAGTAATACCGCAGACTTTCATAGATAACCCCAGTGGTCAGGGCCGTTTCAAAGGGGGTAAGCCCCTCGGCCAGTTCCTTCTCCTGCAGGTATTGCAGAACATGGATATGGGCCGTGTGTTCCGCAATCTGCCGGTCACGCTCCTTCTGCTGCCGCTGACGCCTGGGCGTATTGGTGAGATAATTTCCGCTCAGGTGCTCGACTTTGGCGTTCAATCCTTCGATTTGTTTTTCGATTTTTGCCGTTAAAGCGGGCATTTTTGATCCCTCCATCTTAATTTTTGCATGCAATTCTCTTCAGCCCATCCGGGCTGATGCTCTCGCAGGCCAACCGGGTCACACGCCAGTTTTCCGGGTGCGTCTGCCGTGACCTGATCCGCTCCAAAAGCTCCCTCTTGCCACAGACCGCAAACTGCTTCCAACGGTACTGCGGACAATGCTCGGTGCCTTGGAATTGCAAATATTCCAGTGCAAACATAGCTGCTCTATTCCTCCATCAAACTATGACTTGATTTTGTGCGGCCTTACATTCCTCAAGAGAACACATCCGTGACCACCTCGGTTCCCGGGGCGTGTCTGGTGAGCAGGTCAATCAGCGTGGCCTCAACTTCATCCAGCAAACCGTAATAGACTGACCCGTATAGGGCGGCCTCATTGCCCGCCTCCCGCTGGTCATCCTCTGGGCTTGGCACTTTGATGCCGTTTCCCGTCAAAAGGTCATCGAACAGCTCGACAATCAATGCCGCTTCATTGCGTGTATAGATTTGTTCCTCCATGGCGGTCAGCCCTCCTTCCCCAGCAGGCGGCGCAGGTGCCGCAGCAGCACCTGAAGGTTGTGGTCGTACTGGGGCAGGAACGGCTGATCCACATCAAACTCGTGATAGCGCAGGAAAATGATGGCCGGCAGAGCCTGCTCATAGGTAAGAAAGCCCATTTCCGCAAGCAGTGCGCCGATTTTCCGGCAGGCATCATATTCCCTCTTTGCGAACTCCCGATCCTCCCTGGAGAAGTTTTGATAGAACCAATCCTTGACCAGAACCTTGCCGTCCTGAAAGTGATGGTCGGCGTCCAGACACTGCACCCACTCAAATTCCTGCCCACGCTGTCCCGGTCCCACCGAGAACGGATAGAGCCGGCAGGTGCGGGTGCGGGCGGGGTAAACGGAGCAAGCCCCGTCCTTCAGAAAAGTACAGGCTTCCTCCTCTCCCACCGTGTTCATGGTAAAAATGGGATAGCCTCTGGAGATGGGAACCGGTGTAGTGTACTGGGCGTAGAAGCCGATCAGATCCAGATTGGGCTGGCCATGCTCTCGCAGGTATTTGGTAAGGCGAAAGGCGTCCAGACTCTCCACCATGACTTTTTCCGTCAGGTGGCGGCAGCACGCTCCACACCGCTGGCATTTGAAGTCCACCCAGTCTTTGGGACGGACCCGCTTGGCGTCTATTTTCACACCGCCGAGCTCGGATACTCCATAATCCATATTTACTCCCTACTTTCTATAAAAGAGGGCCAGACCAGGCAAACGCCCAGTCTGGCCCAGAACTGTGATACCGTAGAAAACGGCATCAGTCACTCAAAAACTCAAGCAGCCATCATCCCCACAGGGATCGGGCTGACAGCCGCCACAGGAGAAGGGTTCATCTCCACAAAGTAGTTGGAATTCATGGTTTCAAACCGCAGCATTTCTGCGGAAGACTCATAAATCTTCACCACCCTGGAGGTGCGGATAAACTCACCGCCGCAAAACAGGAGCGCACAGGCCCCCACAGCGACAGGCCAGATAGCCGTACCATGCAGATAAACATTCTTCTTGTTGGGATTCATTGCTATGACACCTCCATTACAGTTGCCGGGGGCGGCCTATAAACGGCACACCTCCAAAAATACTTCACGGATCTGCCGAAGCAGTTCCCTCATTTTCTTATCGCTGACAGCCTGACGCTGCGCGATCTCGTGTGTCCCATAGCCCAGAAGCCGGAGCCGCACCACCTCGGAATGACCGGGAGGCAGCTTCTTGATCAGGGCGTGCAGCAGCAGATTTTCCTCCAACTCCACATAGGCGGCCCGCTCTGCCGCAGGCAAGCCGGTGGCGAGAGGACGGCCATCTATGCCGCCGGTGTCCAAGCTCAAGGCATCCGCAAAGGCGGCCTGTCGTTTCAGACTGCGCCTGTACTGGGATACGCTCTGGGCCATGGCCCGGTAGGCAATGGTGGAGAAGGAAAACCGCCTCAGTTCCGCTTCGGTCAGGTACTTGTGAACAGCTCGGAGAAACCCCAGAGCGGCCACACCGTAGTAATCGTCCTCGGCCAGAGCGTACTTGTTGAGAAATCCATAAATCAGCTGGTGATGTTCACTGGCAAACTGCCGTTCCGCATCGCTCAAAACAGAGGCGGTGGCGATCACCCCCTCAATGGGGCCATGGGCCGCCCGGACAGTTCATATCCGAGCGGCGCACTCAGCCGCCATTTTTTAGAGAGGCAGCTCCTCCCCGACAGCGGCCCCGACCTTGGCTCCGCCTTCCGTACCAAAGCCGTCGTAGTCACAGCCGTCGTCCTGCTGGCTCTGCATGGCCTTGACCCGCTCATCCAGCATGGCCTTGGCCTGCTGACGGAAAGCGGCAGTATAGGTCTTAATCCGGGCCAGCTCCTCGCCGGAGAAATCCGCCACCTTGCGGAAGGTCGCCACGCTGTAGACATTGCCGCCGCTGGTCATGCGCTTCAGCCCGATCTCAATGACGCTGCCAAAGGCTGCCCGCCCACGGGTCAGGAAGGCAGCGTTCATGAAGTCGTTAAAGGGCTTCAGACTGGTGGGAGGCAGGTTGAGCATGATGGGCATGATCTCCCCGCTCTGGAGCAGGTAGAGGGAGCGCATATTCTTGCACGCCTTGCCTTTTCCGTCCTCGGCAGTGCCAAAGTCGTTCAGTTCACAGGCGGCACAGGCCCCACCGGGATCACCGATCCCCAGCTTGCCGTCCACAGAAGCGCAGATGGGATTCTTATCCTCATCGCCCATAGGGCCAGGCCAATAGCCATTGCTGGCGTGGTGGTAGAGCAGAACGCCGGTCAGCGTTTCCACATACGCCGGGTGCTCGGGATCGTCACTGGGCATCTCGAACTGGAGAATACCGCCGGCAGGGATCTTCACACGGGGAAAGCTCAGGCGCAGCCCATCCATATCGTCGGCCAGATCCTCCTTGGAGAAGTCGCCGAGGCCCTGAACATCATCGGGCAGGCGGAACAGATTGGTAGTGTCCACAGTCGCCAAATTAGTCTGATTACTCATAAAAGTTTCCTCCTTAAAATTACGCCGCCATTTGCTGGCTGGCGCTTTGGTTGATATGGTTCCATGCAGCGTTGGGCATGGTCAACACATTGTAGCCGATCCCCTCCAGCTCCGTGGCTCGGTCATAGCTGTCCACATCCTGGCTGAATCGGGTGATCGCGTTGGCAAGCCCATACAGGGACATATCCTGTCCTTCAATCAAATGCCGCAATACCTCCGGCTGCTCCGTTTCCCGGATGCCAAAGGAACTGCCTGTCAGCTTGATCACCCCCGGTACATCCACGAGAGAGAGGGGGGCCAGCTTGGCTTCACGCATTTTGTTAATGACCCGGGTAAACCGGGCTTCATCCACAGCGGCTCGTACAGAGTCCTGAAGTTTGAGGACAAATGCCCGATCCTCCGCCATCAATGTCTCCGGGGAGTAGATCAGGAAATCGTCCTCAGCACTGGTGGTTCTCCCCACATGGTTGCGCTTGGTTTTGGCGTCGTTGACGACCATGCCGTTGGAGCAGACCAGACGATAGACCAGAGGCTGTACCAGTACAGAGCCAAGCCCCACCTCGCTGTTGGAGATGATAAGGCCGGATTGTACGGTGTCCCCCGGCGTCACATCCACCTGAAGCCGGGGATTGACCACCTTGAGATACATGCGGGTGTCGGTGATCTCACAGCTTTCAAAGATGGCGTCCGGCATCTGCCCAATGATGGGCAGCACCGCCTGGAGAATGTCCAGATGGTCGATACGCCGGTACCGGTTGCTGACCAGCGCCCTTGCCGCTCCGTCCAGAGTCCGCACCATCTTCTGCTCGGACTTGCGCCCCAGCCAGCTGTTGACATTCTGCGTCAGCAGGTCGGGAAAGTCGGTGAGCATACGGTCATAATACTTGGCCGGGATGTCCAGATAGGCGCTGATCTGCCGGTGAGCCGTGGGCTTGATATCCATTGGCTCCACCAGATCCACATCGTTGTCGTCGATGAGCCGCAAAAGCGGGCTTCCTCCAAAGGATTCCATCTGAAGATTGCCGGTCTTTACAAGATAGTCCTGTTTGGACTGGTTCTGGCGCAGAACCTCGGCGCTCAGTTCGTCGATGGTCAGACCGCTTTTCATATAAGAGTTTCACCCCTTCCTTTTGTGTTTGCCGCCCCTACCAGGTGACGGCTACTGTGTCCTCCTTGACCTCGGCGGCAAGCCCTTCGCCCTCCAGCACCTTCACCAGCTGAGGCCAGTAGACCTTCTCCGGGAAGCTGGGCAGGGGAGCGTGTTCCTCCTCCATGCCTTCCATGCGGATGGCGCCGTCCTCGCCGATCTCCAGACTGCTGTGACCTCTGGAATTGAGGTCGGCAATCAAGCTCTCCAAGACCTTGCGGCCTTGATGCTCATACCAGATACGGGGATCGACAGGCTGCCCGTTGGGAGGCAGATGTCCGCTCTCTTCGCCCGCTTTTCCAGCATTGGAGAAGGGGACGATCTTCACCAGCGAACACTGGAGGCCACCCTGGGGGTCCATCTGCACATCGGCAAAATTGAATTCCGGGACGCCGTAAATACGAATGCGCCCGGTGCCGCCCTCCAGAATCAGCCGCTCCGGCTGCTTTTCGCGCCACTCCCACCGGGCCTTCGGGTAGACCGATTTCAGATAGGCCGAGATTCGGTGGTTGACATGACGGAGCAGAATTTCTTGCATGTCCATGTCGCCAGCGGACTGGTTCCCGCAGGGAGTGCCAGTCTGTGGTGCAGTTTGCTGTAAATTCTCACGCCACTGACGCTTGGCTTCAGCATAGGGAAGCAGAACTGTCAGCACCAGCCAGAGCGCCCAAACGGCAATCACGGCCAGCAGAAGCCACTGCTGCCACGGACCACGCACCAGGGCCAGCACGGCGATGACCGCTCCAATCAGGAGCGAAAGGCTGCCCCAAATTTTTTGATACGGCATTGTTTACCATCCTTTCACTGTTTTGCCGGAAAACAAAAAAAGGGCCGCACCATGTTTCCGGTTTCTCTCACGAAAACATGGTGCGGCCCCGTATGCTGGATTCTATTCCGGCAATGGTTCCCGATCCCCGTCCAGACGCCTTTCTGGAGAAAAGCCATTCTCTCTGGGGATCTGCTCCGCAGGCTTTGCAGCGGGAACGGCGTCCGGGTTGCTGCCCCGGCTCCTGTTTCCAGCTACATAGCCACCATCCTTGAATATGACTTTGAGCACCTTGTATGTGGCCTTGCCGTCCTGTCCCAGGTTATCTACCAAATGAAGCTGACCGCAGACCCACAGCAAACTGCCCTTCCTCACATTCATCCTTGCCAGTCGTTCCGCCTCTGGACCAAAGGCCCAGACCTGGTACGCTTGGCGCTCATTTTTGGCTCCTCGCCAAACCGACTCGAATATGTTGAAGCGAATATAGGGCTTCCTCCCCGTGCTTATACACAAATTCAAGTCGGCATTGACATAGCCAATCACATAAACCTGAGCCATAACACCCCTTTCTGCCTTCCGGCCAAATTCTATATATTAAAATAAGCGCCAGTGATTCAACCGGCTGCCCCAAAAGGGCGCAGTTGTACCGCTGACGCTTACATACAAACTTAACAACATGTGCAATGCGGGGGGAAAGGATGACCCTCTCAACCCCTGCGGGACAGGTATGTAGACCTGACATCCCAAAAGGGACACGCACAAAAATCAATTACAGATAGAGTGTAGCACAATATCTTGTGGTTGTCAAGCTATAAAATCAATATATAGTATTCAGCGAGGCGGTTAACACATAATATAGTAGGACTTAGTATTTTACGAACAGACCAACCGGACAAACACGGCCGTACCCGGGGGTGGAGATATACCAGCAGCCGGGGCCAGTGATGTTCCAGTCCACCTCCAGAGTAATGTCATGCCAGCCTTCTGGGAAGAGGGCGGTAAGGCCCTGACCGGCGTGGATCCCGTAACCATCCAGCAGAAGTCTGGGATGGGGATCAGTATCGGTTGACGCGGGGAGCTGGAGCTGTTTGATTTTTTCTGTGTTCCAAGCCATTGCAATTCCCTCATTTCTATTACAATAAATTTGGACGGGAAAGCCGGGCAGCCAGTCCGGCTTTTTTGTGTCCTCATAAAGAAAAAGAGTCCGGCCGGTGACGAAATTCTGCATCATTTAAGAATATAAGTCTACACCTAAATGACTGCCTGTCCCGTATATTCATAAAGTCGGAAATCAGCCCGAAAAGCTACCTATTTCCACGCTCTCGGAAATATGGTAGAATAGAAAAATAAAATGACAAAAATTAGGGCCTGCGACAAATCGTGTGGGATTTCTTTCTTGTGACATGCAAACATTGAAAGTTTTAAGGTGAACGAGCGAACTTATATTTCACGCTAAGATCTCTGTTTTTTCGCCCACTGCGCGTCTCCCATGAGGCATGAGGAGATGAAGTTTCAGCCACCTTAAACCAGCCATCGGCAAGATAAATCGTGCCTCGGTGGGATTCTCCACTGGAAGAATAAGCAATCAACCCCTTTACTTCTGGAAGGTTTTTTCTTATCCATGCGCGGGCCTTTGCCAGCCCTTTGCTCTCTGTATTTTGAGGCATAAAATCCAAGAAACAACACCGCGTAAGTTCGAGTATCGCTTTTTGGTCAACCTTTCGGCTGGTTGGGCGCCCCCACATCATGGCACCAATAAGATACTTATCGTCCAACATATCTAAATCCATCAGCGTCTCGATTTCAGGCACAAGCTGATTCACTTCCGCATAAGGAATGTAAAACTCCATTCTGACACGAGCTCCAGCCGGTGCGCTGTGTAAGTAGTGATGTGCCTTAATCCAGTTGTCAGTCGCCGTAGTATGTGAAATGAAAAGCTCCATTCATACACCTCAAAACCACATTTGTAAACTTTTGTTCATAATTGTCGATTTTCTTCAAAAAACACACGATTTGTCGGACACCCCCAAATTAGGCTTTACGGAGGGAATACAATGCTTGAAAATATACCATCTCAATCAACTATGACTGATTTGCTCGGACAATCTTTGTTTGAAGTTTGGCAAGCGTTATGCTTGGCTATTGATAAAAACTACGAAATGGAACGAGTATGGAATACTGGCGGTAAAAATTGGACTTACGAATATAAATATCGGAGAGGCGGCAAGACACTCTGCTCCCTATACGCAAAAAGTAATTGTATCGGTTTCATGATTATCTTTGGGAAAGATGAAAGAACGAAATTTGAAGATATAAAAGGTAATCTTTCTGCTACCGTCTGTAGGAAATATGATGAAGCAAAAATCTATCATGATGGAAAATGGGTAATGTTTGAACCGACTGATACCGCCGAATTTGATGATTACATGAAATTACTGGCTATTAAAAGAAAACCAAATCGGAAACAATAGGCATATGCTGAAAAACGAGATTCAGCAGGTGCGAAAGACAGTACAGGACGGGAACCCAAGTTTTTGGATTCCCGCCCTGTGTTTTTTGTTCAAAAGCGAATCGTCTATTCTTCGACGCCCTCGATTTCAAAAAATTGTGCAACTGTCATACATTTTGGATGTTCCATTTCCAGACTTAAAAAGTCTTTATCTCCCGTCAGGATAATATCCACATCGGACACAATCGCCGCATTTAAGATCGGCTGGTCTTTTGCGTCGCGTATCAGCTTCTCCGCATGGTCTACCGCCGGAATCAATTCATAAGACATTTCTGCAAGCAGCACTTCGGCATCCGGCAGGAATTTAGGCGCTTTCCGCTTCAAAATATCCCGCAGCTCCACGATGTTGCGGTCACATAAAACGATTTCGTGATTGTCCGCAACATACAACAGCGCCTGCGCCGGTTTAGAACGGGGAAAAACCAATGCGGAAAACAGGATATTTGTGTCAACCAATATCCGCATGTTATCTTTCCTTTCCGTGGCGCACCTCGTCTACAAGTGCCTGAATATCATCCTCGCTGGAAACGCCCATTGCTTCGGCAGCCCCGGTAAAGGCGGCCTGCGCTTTACGGATTGCTTTGGAAGAAGCATTACTTACAACGATTTCTCCGTCCTGCTTCTGGAAGAACAGAATTTTATCCCCGGATTTTAAGCCGAGCAGCCGCCGGATTTCCACCGGCACAGTGATCTGACCGTTTGCAGAGATTTTCGCCAAATTCATAAAAGTCACCCTTTCTATCCTTGAAATCTAAAGAAAACTTGAGGCCACTTATAGTATATCCCATTTTAGGTCAAAAGTAAACTTTCCAGAGGAGAAAAGAGCCGCTGATTTATGAAATTTTTGTGAATTTGATTAAAAAGTCTTTTGCAAATTGTTTCTGGCCGGACTGACCCAGATTCGAGAACACAAAAAGAGAATTGGGCGTAAAGAAAAAGAGTCCGGCCGATGGCAATATTCTGCACCATCAGAAATTATTTTTCCGTTTCGTCTGCCGGTTCTACATCGTCTGCCGGTTCCGCCTCCTCGATCTCCTCATAGCCCAGCAGTTCATCCGGCCGATGAAAAGGGTTAGGCAGCTGCGAAGCGTCACTGCTTTTCCGCAGATAAAACCGGTACTGGCGTCCAACCCGTAGGGAGAGACGCTTTTCCAAGGTCAGGCTGCGGATGTTGTCTGCGCTGTCCACCACTTTGACCCTGCAGCTTTTTTGTATGGGCTGCCGCCTGACCTCAACGCAGACGCCCTCTACCACTTCGTACTCTCCCCGGGCCACCAGCCGGTAAAGGACGATTGCTTTGACCACGCAGGCCAGAAAGACCGCTGTACTCAAAAAGAGCATCATACGATCCTTCAGGGCGATACCGGCCGCTGCTCCGGCCAGAAAGCAACCGAGCCCCACAGCAGGAAGCCCCAGCCACCGGCGCAGGATCGCCGGTGGCCACTGAAACAGTCCGCCCATGCTCACAGCCTCTGGAAAATAATCTGCTGACGCAGATAGAGGTTGCTGATGGCCGTCAGGACAGGTACGGTGCTGGGCTTGTCCCGCATGAGAAAGGAAATATTCCGGCTGGTGGTTTCCGTATCATCATAGAGGGCGGTGAGGAGCTTATCGCAGGTGGAGACATCATAGGTCTGTGTCTCCACGCACTTGATCAGTTCGGCGGTGGAAAGAAGGGCCTGTTTGGAGAGCTCCAAAACACGCCGTTCCTCTGGGCTGGGTCTGTCCGTCCGGAATAACCGCCCTGCTTTGTAGATGGGGATATGGTCGCGGAGCGTCAGCTTGAGGAAAACACAGACCCGCAGAAGGACACTGCTGGAGATCGGGACGACATAGAGGCCGCCCAGCAGATCATAGAGGGCGTCAAGGCCGGTGTCTCCGGTGCCGGAGGCGGCAAGCCCCCGGGTGACAAGCCGGGCCACACATGCCTCAAAGGGCCGGGAGGGTGCGGCGTCCAGGCCCTGCACTTTTTGCTCATAGTGCCTCTGTAGCTGCTCCAGAGTGAGGAAACGCCAATTCAGGCAAGTCCAGAGGATCATTTCCTGGATGTCCACCATGTACTCCTGTTGGTCAATGATAATGACCGGGTAGCTCCCATGGGCAGTGCTTTTGCGCCGGAAATGGCCAATAGCGGTGTAAAGAGTATACTTGTTCATGTAGGATACACTCCTTTTCTTGATCTAAGAGACTTATACGATGAGGAGAAAGGGAATCGCAACGAGGGCCTATTCTCGCTCCCAGCAATAGGAAAGGAACTGTTCATCCTGGCGGAGCTTTTGGCCTGCTCTGGAGATCCACGCCCGAACATGGTTGTCCTTTACCCCATACATGGCGGCAATTTCCGAACCAGTCAGACCTCTGATTTTCAGTTCTAACGCCTCGATGCCCAGTTGGGCGACGCCGGTGTACTTTTGCTTCATCCGATGAAGCAAAGCAACAGTATCAACCAAGTCGATCATCTCATCCACCCCGTCCCCCACCTGCGGCTCATACCCGGGACCGGTGGGCTCGTCCTCAAAAGGGGCTATGGAGGACAGCGGGAACGGGACGGGCTGCCGGCCAACTTTTCGGCAGTAGGAGATCAGGCCGTTTCGGACCACACGCCGGGCATAGGTGCCGAAGGAGGCGGTAGCCCCGTCATATGTAGCTGCGGCATGGCACAGCCAGATATAGCCCTCCTGACGCAGATCCTCCCTGCTTAGGCCGACAACGCTCTCATTGACCTTGATGTGGTCGAGGAGCACCCAATCCACGATGGAAAGATTTTGTTCGACCAACCGGCGCTGGTGGTCGTTCAGAACGATATTGTCACGCATGGTATGAGCCTCCCTTCATGCCGCTTTCGTGACGGCGGTGCGGGTGAAGCTGTTGCACAGTTTAATCACCTGGTCGCACATATACTCGGAGAACATAGCGATGTGGGCCATGCTCTCCGGCAGGCCAAGCTGTACCTGAAGCCAGCGGTAGGCCGCCCGCCGGCTCATATAGCCATTCTTCCAGAGCCGGTTAAAGGCCCTGTGCGCCAGAATGCGCTTGTGGCGCAAGTTGCCGTTGGCCAGCGTTCCCATTGGCAGGCCGGTTTTCTTATGGGCGGCCACATAAGAATCGCAAAAAGGATACCGGGGACAGACATACACATAAGCCTCCTCATCCCAGTTCTTCTCGCCGTAAATCACGCTGGCGGGGCGTTTGACTGCTGCCCCATTGCAGTAGGGGCATTTGATGGTGGTTTTTTTACGCATGGGATACACCTCCAAGTTTGTTTTATTCTGATTTGAGATCATCCCGGCAAAAGGGATGCTGCGTGGTATTCAGGAGTTCCCATAGAGCACAGCTCCCGTCCGATTCCAAGTGCCAGTTGAGGAAACTGCGATAGGCCGCCACAAAGGCGTCCTTCTCCAGACTGCCCAGGCACTCATGCTTGTCTACCTCTATTCCTCCACAGGCAGAAAGGTCTGATGCGGGAATGAGCAGAGGCGCACCATCGGCGCCGGCGGCAAAGAGGACGGCACCGCACTGTGCGGCGTGGGGGCAATCTCGCTCCTTGCACTCAATGTAAATAGCGTTCCTCCAATTCCCCTCGACGGCAGCGAGGAAAGGAACGATTCTGCAAGGGGTATGTAGCATGGAATTTACCTCCTATTTTCAGTAGGCACAGTTTTTCAGAAAAGCCGGCCCAAAATTTTATGAACTTTTTGTAAATTCGTAAGATTTCCGAGCGGTGTTGACATTTTGTATAACATTCTATATAATTTGATTGAATAAAAATGTTATATTAAGAGGGGAGATATATGGAGCAACTTCTAAAGGAGATACGCACAGCCTGCGGTGTGAGTCAGGAACGGCTCGCAGAACTTTTGGGTACTACTTTTGCCACGGTCAACCGCTGGGAGAATGGCAGGGCCATGCCGGGAAGGATGGCCCAGGATAAGCTCATGGAGCTGTGTGAAGCACAGAGGATTCCCCTATATGATTTGGTATTGAAACACATCAAGGAGCAGGCGGAGGTCGATCTCGCCTTTGACCGAATACCACTGTTCCACGGCTCAAAAAGCGGCCTTTCAGGCCCGATTGCGCCCATCAGCCGAAGCCATTGCGATTTTGGGGCTGGCTTCTATATGGGAACCGACCCCATCCAGCCGCTCACGCTGGTATGCGATTTTGAAAAGTCAAAATTCTATGCTGTGTCGCTGAAGCTGGAGGGTTTGTCCGTGCTGGAGGTTCAGGCGGATCTGA
Organism: Oscillospiraceae bacterium; assembly: GCA_021771675.1. The sequence goes on from JAETOP010000012.1 coordinate 22,280, forward strand.
CCTGGGCCATGCTGGTGGCCTATCACCGGGGCAAAATGGAACCGGCAAAGGACAGCTTGTTGTACCAGCAGTATTCCAAAATGTCGGAGGGTCACGACATTTTGATCGGGCCGATTGCGAATGACCGTATGTTCTATGTGTTGGATAACTTCTTCCAGGGGAATATTACAGATGTAGCCCTTGTGCAAAGCCTGTCGGCCCTGCAGCTGGGACAGCAGTATGTGGCGATCACGGAGAAAGCCTGCGGACAAATCCAAATTGAGAAGGAGATTTCTCTGTCCCATTTGGAGCGGCGGTGTCTGCAAATCGTCAGTGAGCAAAACCGCACGAGAGGGATCAATCTCGCCAATGAGATTTGTAAGCGCCATCGCAGAGAGGGGCGTTATTTTGATGAAATACTGGATGGAGCAGTGGGAGGATAATAGATGGATAGCCTGGAGTTAAAGCTGTGTGATATTCAGGGCCGCTTTTTTGAATTGTCCCGCAGGGCTTCTTATGACAGTGGCCCCTTCGTCTCTACATTTATGCGCTCCACATTGGCAAAGAATTTGGACTCTGTTTACAATCGGATGCAGTGGGCGGGAGAAGAGTATTTATTGGAGGAGCTTCTGGCGGAGGCGCCGGACATCCCATCTACCGGCGCCCTGTACGACCGGGAAGTCCTGTACTGGATGGGTTACCTCTACCGCTTTTGGCACTTTGACACAGGGGAAAGCAGCCGGGAAATCTTTCGGCAGGCCGATGAAAAGACGATGAAGCGCAACTACCTGATGTTCCATACGCTGGAGCCGGAAATTGCGGTGGAAAATTTGAAAGAGATATACCGGCAGAAAAGAGATAAGGCATAGGGGGATCAGAGCAGGAACAGCACAGACTTTTCAGCTGTATTGCCGCAGGAAAAGCCAGTAGCGATTGGCGGGATCAGCATAGAGGAACTGGACGCAGAACTCAGAAAAGGCGTGGAGTCCTTAAATGGCGGCAAACGCATTTCCGCTGAAGAGGTGGATCGTGAGCTGGCAAGGAATTTCGGACTATAATGGAGCAGACCTGCGTGCCAGCATCGGATCGGTGTATTGCAGAAGGGCATCCCATAACTGGGGTGCCTTTTGCCATTTCTTTAGCCTATAATCCAGAAAGGTCCTCCAGCTCCGGCCTTTGTACTGGCCTCGTTCAGAATGATGGACAGATCCCACGCCTGCTGGCTCCGCTTATAGCTGGCCGGGTCTGCTACTAAAATCTTGCCGTCCTGCACACCGCGCAGAACGATGAAATGGCCGCTGGAGGTAAAGTGGCCTTTGGCCATGATGGCGACCACCAGTTTACCGCTGCTCAAAGCGTCTATGATCCGCTGTGGTTCCGAGGCGGTACATCCTTCCACCGCCAGGCCCCACGCTTTTGCGGCATTGGGAATCAGAGCGTGGTAGGAACCGCTCTTGCTGCACCAGCCGCCGTTTTGATAGGCCCAGTCCGCCATTTCAATGGGATCCACAATGTCATCCGTCAGCGAGGACACCACGATGGACATAGAGGTGGGACCGCAGCCGTAGCCACCGATATTGTCTGTGCCGTAGGGCTCATTGGCCCAGCGTTCGTCAAGCTGGTTGAAGTAGACAACCTCTGTGGCCCCATCGGTAAAACGCACATTTCCCAGAGAGGCAACGGTTGTCCCGCTGTACTCGGCATATTGAAACATCCCATCGCCGAGGAAAAGGCTCAGGTTTTGAGCGTAGTCATTGGCGAGAGCCTTCTGGTCATCGGTAAGGGAAAAAACCGTATCGGCAAAGTAGGACTCGCCATTGTAGACAAGGGTGTAGATGTACCACTTCTCTGTTTTTGTCTCCACGATGTCCTCAGTAGCCGGGTCATCGTCCTCAACGGTGCGGTATTCCCATGTTCGGGTGTAGGAGTAAAGATGCTGCTTGCCTTGCCGCAGAACTTGCTCTAAATCAGCTTGAGAAATGGATTCCCAGCTTTCACCTCTTGCGGCGCAGTATTGACCGAGGAATAAGTTGGTATTGCTGACCAGATTGCCTTCGTATGGGTTTACGATTTCATACTGGTCGCCGTCTGTTGCCGCAAAATCCTGGCTGATCCGTCCTTTGGCATCGTCAATTCCCTCGCCAAGAATCTGATTGATCGTGAAAGCCAGCTGATTGGTGTTTGCTACAATGGCCGCATTGTCGTTCAGAATAGGCTGTGTTGCTCCGCTGCTGGTGAGCCCCCCAAAAATGATAGAGGGCAGCATGAGGATAAAGAGGACGGGCAAAAGGAGCAGGACGATCACCACAAGGGCGATTTTGCCGATGTGCTTTCTCCCCGCCCAAAGCGCACCGGCTACTGCTCCATAGGGGCCAGCCGCAGCGCCGCCCTTTGCCGCCGCAGCCAGAGCCTTACCCGTTTTGATGGCGCTGTGGACTGTCCCGGCAGTGTGTGCGGCTTGTTCAAGGCCGCTTTTTTCTTCAGACAAATTGAAACCTCCTAAAAAAGAATGAAATGAATGATTTACCTTACTTGCATATCATGCAATTTTGAGCTGCGCAGTGTGTTCAGATAAGCGATGCGGCATATGATGTTCTCTCGCAACGCATTCAAACATTCGTTGACACCAAACCCTTTGATGTGTATGCTATCTACATAGCAGCAGAAACGAGGTGTCCGCATCATGAGCGTGACGATTGAAAACATTTTGACGCTTCCATCCCTCCGCCGGGCCAGGGTGCTGGCAGGCCGGCAAAGTCTGGATCGAATCGTGACTTCCATCTCTGTGCTGGAATACGCGGATACCACGGAGACACAGCACGAACTTTTTGAAAGCATCAACTTTCTGGGCGGCGAACTGGTCATCACCGGATTTTGCAGCATCTGCGACAATGTGGACGCACAGTGCGCAAATATCCGCAACCTCGCCTCTGCCGGCGAAGTGGGTATGATCCTGTATTATGTCGGGATTATCTTGCCTCGTGTGGATCAGCGCCTGATTGACCTCTCCGACGAACTGGGTTTCGTGCTGATCTGTATGCCGGAGAATGAGCCGGGGCTGCGGTACAGTGAGGTGATCTGCGAGGTGATGGACGCGGTCATCCGGGATCAGTTGAGCAGTCCGGCGTTTTCTCTGGATCTGCTGGAACAGGTTTCCCGCCTTCCCCGGCATCAGCGCAGCATCGACACGGCTCTGCGCATCGTCAGCGACCGCCTGCGGGCGTCCTCCGCAATTTTGGACGCCAACGGGCATATTCTAAATGCTTCCGCCTGGCCCCGGAACCAATTCACGCCTTGGGAGGCCATGGTAAAAGAAACCCTTTACATACAGAGCGGAGGCGTTTGGGAAAACCGGGACGGTCACCCCACATGGATATACCGGGAAAGCCTGCCATCGGATATATCCAGCAATATGACGCTGCTCCTCTTTTCGGAGGGACGGCAGCTGGAAGCGCCTCTCTGGAAACAAACCGTAGAGGGCGTCCGTCTCGCCATGAACCTGTGGGGGCGGGAGCATGACCATATTGCGTTATTGGAGCTTGTCCGGGCCATCATTCAGGATGAACCGATCAAGATGCGCCGCTTGGCGGATATTTACAAAATTGATGTAGCCGCCTTGAGCGATATGTGGATTCTCCATGGGCAGAAGGGCGCTTCCCTCTCCCGCTGGCTGAACAGCATCAGGGAGCTGTCGGAGCAGTATGCGAATGTCAGCATATGTGAGTGTTATGAGGGCGATATCCTGCTCTTTCCTGTCGGCGCCAGTACGCTGCATCAGATGGACGCCTGGGCAAACGCGCTGACAGACTATTGCAGAGAACACCAGATCCCAGCGGTGCTGACCAGATGTCCGAATCTGAAGCAGACCGCAGATGTAAAAAGCGCCTATCTTCTGAACCAGGACTATGCGGCCGACGCCAAAAGCATATTCCCAAAGCGCAGGTTCTTCACGCTTCAGGAGTTGATGTTCGTTAAAACCTGCAGGGATGCGGCGGAGATGGGCGAGCAGGGCATCACATCTTATATGGCCCTGCTCCGGGGACTCTCCATGGGAAAGGACGGAGAGGATATCCTTGACACCCTGGCGGCGTATCTGCTGGACGAGCGCTCCAATGTGACGGAGACTGCGGCGGCGCTCTTTGTCCATAAGAACACCATTAAGTACCGCCTGATGAAAGCCAGTGATATTCTGGGCTTCCGGGTGGGCGATATGCCAAATTCCCAGGAGTTAATGACCGCACTGGGACTTCGCCGGCTGCTTCAGTTCCCCGGCAGAACGAAGGCTTAACGACTGCAAAAAGGCCGCTTCATTGTCCACATGGACAATGAAGCGGCCTTAACTTTAGCCGGGTAAACAATGAAATTCCCGCTTCAATATTTTACAATAAAGCATCGAAATTGACCGTTCAATTTCGGCGTTTGAAAGAGAGGAGAGTTGCATTATGAAAAAACAATCAGGATTTGAAATCAAAGAGAGTGAGCGCCAAAGCTGGGTGTCCATCGCTCTGGTCTGGATCGGCTCCATGATCTGCGTTCCCGCCCTTATGATCGGCGGCATGCTGGGCAGCGGCCTGTCCCTTGGCACCTGCGCCCTCGCCATCATTGTCGGTTATGCCATTGTCTGCGCCTATATGATTTTCATGGGTATGCAGGGCTGCGATACGGGCCTGCCCACGGCGGTCATGGCCTCCGGCGCTCTGGGTGAAAAGGGTGCCAAGTACATCATCAGCACCATTCTGGCTATTGCCTGCATCGGCTGGTTCGGCATCCAAGCCGCTGTCTGCGGTGCCTCCTTCTCCTCCATGTTCGGGGAGATCACCGGCGTTGTGGTTCCCGTCTGGCTTTCTTCCATCATCTGGGGCGTCATCATGCTGGTCACGGCCTGCTTCCGCTTTTCCGGGCTGAAATGGCTGAACAGGATCGCGGTTCCCCTGCTGTTGATTGTGCTGGCCTATACCATGTTTGATACGCTTACAAGCGGCGGCATGGACACTTTGAGAAGCTACACGCCCGCCGCTCCCATGCCCTTTGTCAGCGCCGTCAGCCTGACAGTGGCCACCTTTGCCGTTGGCGCGGCCATCTCCGGCGACTACTGCCGCTTTGCCAAGAACCGTGGAGATGTCATCAAGTCCTCCGTGATCGGCGTTCTGCCCGCCGGCCTTGTAATGCTGCTCATCGGCGCGGTGCTCTCCATCACTGCCGGCAGCTATGATATCAGTGTGGTGCTGTCCTCCTCCGGCCTGCCCGTCATTGGCCTCATCGCCCTGATTTTGGCCACCTGGACCACCAATGTCTCCAACGCCTACTCCGGCGGCCTGTCCCTCTCCGTTCTGCTGGGCCAGGACGAGAAAAAGAGCCAGATGACCACCGCCATTGCGGGCATCATCGGCACAGTGCTGGCGGCCGTTGGCATTCTGAATTCCATCCAGAGCTTCCTGAACCTGCTGACCGCCTTTGTCCCCGCACTGGTCGGCACCTTAATTGCGGACTATTGGATCATCGGGAAAGGCAAGAAGGAAAGCTTCCAGATCCGCGATGGCATCTATGCCCCCGGCCTCATTTCCTTTATTGCCGGCGCGTTTGTCGCCTGTGTCACTGGCGGCACTTTCGCCGCAATCCCCTTCCTGGCCTTCCTGAACTGGCCCTTCTTCATCGGACCCATCAACGGCATCATCGTGGCAATGATCGTCTATATCATCATTGCCAAGGCGGTTCCCCAGAAAGCAGCTAAATAAAGGATAAGAGGAGTGATCTGCGTTGCGTAAAATCGGATTAAAAGAAGTCGAAGACATCGCCTTGGGCGCGGCCCTGCTGGGTGCGGGCGGCGGCGGTGACCCCTATATCGGCAAGCTGATGGCCATTGGCGCCATTCGGGAGTGCGGGCCGGTGGATTTGATCGACCCGGAGGATGTGCCGGATGACGCACTGATCGTCCCCATCGCCATGATGGGCGCCCCCACCGTCCTGTGTGAAAAGGGCGTGGGCGGCAATGAGTACAAGGTTCTCTACGATATGGTGTCTAAATTCTACGGGAAGCCCATCTACGCCTTTATGCCCATCGAGGCCGGCGGCGTCAACTCCATGCTGCCCATCGCGGCGGCGGCCCGGCTGGGCCTGCCCATGGTGGACTGCGACGGCATGGGCAGGGCCTTTCCGGAACTGCAGATGGTCACCTTTACCATCGGCGGCGTGAAGGCCACCCCCATGGCTCTGACCGACGAGAAGGGCAACAGCGTGATTTTCGAGACCATCACCAACAAGTGGACGGAGGAACTGGCCCGGGCCGTGACCATGAGCTGCGGCGGCTCGGTATCCGTCTCCCTCTACGCCATGGACGGCGCTACCATGAAAAAGTACGCGGTCAAAAATATCGTCACCCGCAGCGAGATGCTGGGCCGGGCCATCCGCACGGTGAAAGATCATGAGGACATTGCGCCGGAGGATGCGTTTCTCCAGTCCAGCGAGGGCTTTCGGATTTTTAAGGGCAAAATTGCGGATGTCCTGCGGGAAACCAACGGTGCATTCAATCTGGGCCGCGTGGTGCTGGACGGCATCGGCGCGTACAAAGGCCAGCGGGCGGAGGTCACCTTCCAGAATGAGAACCTGTCTGTCTCCGTCAATGGGGAGCTGAAAGGCACCGTTCCGGATCTCATCTGTCTGGTGGACACGGAAACCTTCGCCCCCGTGACCACCGAGGCGCTGAAATACGGCAAGCGTGTGATGGTCGTTGGTTTGAAGTGCTTCCACATGTGGCGCACCCCGGAGGGGCTGGAGCTGGTAGGCCCCCGGTATTTCGGCATTGACGCGGACTATGTTCCCCTGGAGGAGCTTGTGAAAGGAGGCGCCGCAAATGTATAAGCTGGGCATAGATGTAGGCGGCACAAACACGGATGCCGTCATCATCAATGATAAGCTGGAGGTGGTGGCCGACATCAAGCACCCCACTACCGGCGATGTGTACGACGGCATCCTGTCTGCCATCCACGATGTACTGGAGGCCTCCGGCGTTGACCGGAAGGAGATCACCCAAGCCATGCTTGGCACCACCCAATGCACCAACGCCATCGTGGAGCGGAAGAATCTGGCCAAAATCGGACTGGTGCGCATCGGCGCGCCCGCCACCGCGGGCATTCCGCCCATGGTGGACTGGCCCGCCGACATCCAGGAGATTGTGCAGGAGTCCATCATCATCCAAGGCGGCTTTGAGTTTGACGGCAAGGAACTTGCCCCTCTGGATGTAGAGACGGCACGGGCTTTTTTCACCCGCATGAAGGGGCGGGTACAGTCCATCGCCATCTCCTGCGCGTTCTCCACCATCCGAAGTGACCACGAACAGGAGATCGCCAAGCTGTGCCGGGAGGTGATGGGCGAGGGCGTCCATATCTCTATTTCCAGCGAGATCGGCTCCATGGGCCTCATTGAGCGGGAAAACGCCACCATTCTCAACGCCGCTCTCTACCAGGTGGCGGAGCGGTTCACCGAGGGCTTTGCCCGCTCTCTGGCGGATCAGGGCATTACCAATGCGGAGATTTACCTTTCCCAGAACGACGGCACACTGATGACCATGGAGCACGCCCGCAGATACCCCATCCTGACCGTCGCTTGCGGTCCCACCAACTCCATCCGGGGCGCGTCCTATCTGAGCCAGATCAAAAACGCCGTGGTCATTGATGTGGGCGGCACCACCACCGACTTCGGCGTGATTCAGAACGGCTTCCCCCGGGAGTCCAGCGTGGCCGTCACCATCGGCGGCGTGCGCACCAACTTTCGGATGCCGGACATCGTCTCCATCGGCCTGGGCGGCGGCTCCATCGTCCGCCAGCAGCCCGACGGCAGCGTTACGGTAGGCCCGGACAGCGTAGGCTATCAAATCACCTCTGAGGCTATGGTGTTCGGCGGCAGCGTGATGACCGCCACGGACATTGCGGTGCGCCTGGGCATGGCCGACATCGGCGACGCATCCCTGGTTTCCTCGATTGAGGAACAGTTCGCCAAAGATGCGCTGCATGTGATGCGCACTATGGTAGAGGACAGCATCGACGCCATGAAGGTCTCCAACGCTGACATTGAGGTGGTGCTGGTAGGCGGCGGCTCCATCATCCTGCCCAAAGAGCTGGCGGGGACAAGCCGTGTGATCCATCCCGCCCATGCCGGCTGCGCCAACGCCATTGGTTCTGCCATCTCCAAGGTGTCCGGCAATTACGAGCAGCACATCGACTACGATGTACTGCCCCGGGAGCAGGCGCTGGAACAGGCAAAGGCCGAGGCCATCCAGCTTGCCGTCCAGGCCGGGGCTATTGAGAGTACCGTGGAGATCATCGAGGTCGAAGATGTGCCTCTGGCCTACTATCCCGGCCATACCAGCCGGGTGAAGGTCAAGGCCGCCGGTGATTTGGCTTAAAGGGGGAAGACATATGAACGATAAAAAACTCACTCTGCTGGATCTGCTTCCCGTCACAGCTTCCAGTATTTTGACACCGGAAATGAAGGCGGATATGAGCCGGTACCTGATGGATGCCACAGAGGTAAAGCATGTGCAGATTGAGGAGGGGCCTGTCACCATTGAGTGCGAATACGACGAGGCGTTCTCCGCGCCGCAGGTGGCGGCCCTGGCGATTGCCGAAACGGAGGCAGGCGGTATCGACGGCGTGTTTGTAAACTGTTTTGGCGATCCCGGCGTCCGGGCCACCCGTGAGAAGCTGAAGATCCCAGTGTTCGGCGGCTTTGAGCCTGCCCTCTATCTGGCCTTGGGCCTGGGGGACACGGTGGGCGTCGTAACGGTGCTGAAGAATGTGGTGCCTATGATCCGCGGCAATATCGCCCGGGCAGGACTGGAGCGCCGGGTCACCAGCGTCCGCACACTGGATATGCCGGTGCTGGAACTGCAGGATCGGGAAAAGCTGATGAAGAACCTCTATCTGGAGTGCAAAAAGGCCATTGAGGAGGACGGCGTCAGCGTTCTGGTCATGGGCTGTACGGGTATTATCGGGGTTACGGACGAGATGACGGCCCGCCTGAAGGCGGACGGCTATGATGTTCCTGTGCTGGAAGCCGCCCAGTGTGCCATGACCTTGCTGGAGCTCTACGCCAGAATGGGACTTTACCAGAGCCGTCAAACCTATATGGAGCCGCCGGAAAAATAAACTAATAAAACGATAGCGGGGTAGGCACTTCGCAAGGAGTGCCTACCTTTGTGTAATCCTCAAAATTTGATTCACCTCCTCATCACAGCATCCAGTGATGGAAAAGCTGTGGCGGTTCTATCAGGAGCGATTCCCGTATGCGGTCATTCGTGGCATGCAGTTATGGAGTCCGCCCGAAAGCTATATGCCGTGGTGTCAATCACTTGAATGCAGATAAAAGAGTGGGGCGGCTCGCTATGAGCCGCCCCACTCTTGCTGTTTAGTAGCCGGTCTTGGGGAGCGTGGGAGTGGTGGTGTACTTGCGGATGATGGTCACCCAGCTTGCCTGAGCCGTCTGCCAAGTACCCTGATATTTGCCGCCCACATCGGCCCGGTTGACGAGCTGATAGCCGTTGACGACAGTAGTAAGCACCTGTACGCTCAAGGTGGGCCCAGTTACCGACTGGAAGCCCACCGGCACCGTTCCAAAGTCAAAATAGACATCGGTGACCACCTCTCCGGCCTGCATGGGGATGGCGTTGAGGGCGAAGGAGTAGTTGTTGCTGGTGAGCAGATTGGAGGCCAATACCTGGTAGCTGGAGGTGTAGTTGGTCTTATAGAGGATGCGGTAGGTGAGGCGGGCGCTGTAAGTTCCGGTCGTCAAAGTCGTGGCCCGGGCAGCGTCCGTCGGGATACGGTCATGCCAGAAGAAAGACTCCAGCGGCACATTGGAGGTGTTGGCCACGGTAATGTCGTAGCGCATCTGGTTTCCAGCCAGCACCTCGGCGTTGCCCCGCTTGGTGATAGTCACACCCAGATTGGCGGGCTTGTCATAGGCGGAGAGTTTGATGATTTGGCCCGGATATTCCAGGGTTTCATCAAACACCGTGGCGTCTACCTGCCAGTAGGCCGGGGCTGTGACCTCTTTAATCTTATAGCGATTTAAGGGTAAGGGCTTGGAGGCGGCTACACCTCTTGCGTCCGTGGTGATGTAGTCCACCACCTTGCCGCTTCGGGCCTCGCTGATCTCGTAGACTGCGCCCTGAAGCGGCGTACCTGCCGGAGTACCGGTGATGGGATTGGCCTCAGCAGCGTACTTATAGACTTGGATTTGTCCGGTGATAGGCGTATTTTCCCATTCGATGGTCTTGGTCTGGCCGGCAGCAAGATAGACGGTCTTATACTCCTTGTCCAGCTCGTAGCCGGGGGCCGCCTCCAACTCCCGCAGCAGGAACTTCTGATCTCTATCCACAGTCAGGCCACGGAGATAAACATATCCGTCCTGATCGGTGGTGACTTCCTTCAGCGGCTTTCCAGAGCTGTCGTAGAGGACAAATTTGACACCATAGATGCCCTCGCCCGTGGTGCTGTCGGTCTTGTGGATGATAATACCGCCCAGAGGCTCATTGGTAACGGTCTTGGAAACCGTCTTGCCATCTTTGATGGTGAAGTAGATTGGGGTGGAGTCCAGTTTGAAGTCGCTCGGGCAATCCACCTCTACGGCGTAATAAGCCCCATCTTCCAGCTCCAAATAGGCCCGGCCCCGCTTATCCGTGGTAATAGTGTCGATGAGAGCATCGTCTGTGCGGCGGATCTCGAAGGTCACATTGGGGATGCGCTCGGATTTATCGGCGGCGTTGACCTTGATGAGCTCAATACCGCCGACAGGCTGGTTCCAGAAGGTGAGAGATTGGACAGCGCCTTCTTTGATGAGGATGGACTGGGGCTGGCCGTCCAGCAGGTAACCGCTTACTGTTTTGACTTCCTGTACTTTGACCGTAGTTCCGGGAGTAAGGCCGGTGACCACAATGCGGCCATTTTCATCACTCACATACTGGCCGTTGTTGGGGCCAATCACCTTTCCGCTGGAATCGGTGATCTGGAATGTCACTCCGGCCAGCGGCTCATTTTTGGTTCCTTCAATGTACTTATAAATATAGAGGGTGGTCTTGGGAGTGTTGTAGAAAGTCAGGGTCTGGGTATCGTCTGGATTGACCACCACCGTCTGGGTTTTGGTATTGGGGTCAATGATATAGTTGGGCAGCGTGGCGGTTTCCGTAACTACCAGTGTCCCAGACACCTGAGTGATGGTGATTTTGCCATCCTTATCGGTCTTATAGATGCCGTTGGAGGACAGCTTGCCATCCTCGGTGTCCACCACCCGGCCATCGGAGTAGCGGATTTCAAATTCCACGCCCTCCAGCGGCTGCCCGGTGACGGAATCCTTCTTCAAGATCACCAGAGACCCCTTGGGTTGGTTGCGGAACTCCAGCACCGCGGCCTGCCCTGCCTTGACCGTAATGGTCTGGGCGGTATCGTCCAGCAGGTAGCCATCCTTTGCCCGGCTTTCCTTTACGACCAGTGTGGTACCGGGGTCGATTCCCTCAATGGTAAAGCTGCCGCTGCTGTCCGTGACAAATATCCCGTTGGTGTTGCCTACATAGCTGCCATCTGCTTTGACCACAGTAAACTCCACATCGGAGAGAGGCGCATGGGTGGCAGCGTCGATTTTCTTGACCGTGAGGGAGCCCTTGGGTGCATTGCCAAAATAGAGCTGCACCACATCCTGCTCCTCGCCGGAGATATAGGCGGTCTGGGGAGCGGTGTCGATCACATGATCGCTGTCAGAGGCCAGTTCCTCTACCACATAAGTCCCTGCTTTGAGGGAAGTGAGCGTAAAAGAGCCGTTGGCCGAAGTTTTGTAGGTGCCAATGACCGTGCCGCCGGTACCGGAGGTGCCGCCCAGATACTTGACCTGAAATACCGCGCCCTCCACGGCGGCTCCGGTGACAGAATCGTATTTGTAGACCACCAGAGCAGACAAGGGCGTATTCTCAAAAACCAGAGTCTTCGTGGTGCCGGCCTTGATGTAGCACTCCTGGGCGGCCGAATCCTTGATGCTGTAGCCCGTTTTCGGGGCCTCCTCCGTCACCTTGAACCAGCCGTCCTGAAGATTGTCGAGCCAGAATTGACCGTTTTCGTCAGTATAGTAGTAGCCCAGATCATTGATCTCACCGGTGAAGGTATTGTTGGAGGCATAGACCACATGGAATTTGACACCCTGGAGCGGGTCGCCGGTAATGGAGTCCACTTTCTGCACCAGCAAACCGGGCTTGGGGTAATTCTGGAAACGCACTGTCCCCAGCTTATTGGGAACAAGGGTAATCAGCTCATGCTTATCGCTGATGAGGTAATTGTCGGGAACGGACTGCTCCCAAATTTCTACCACACCCGGCTCCATATCCTCCAGAAAGATCTCGCCGTTGGCGTCGGTGGCCTCGGTGGTGATCGTGCGGCCATCCGCCATTTTGACCGTAAAGGTGACGCCTGCCACCGGCTCACCGCTGACCGCATCGGTCTTTACGATTTTCAGGTCGGGCTTGGCCTCGTTATTGACCACCAGCTGGGACTCCCGGCCGGGGAACAGCTCCACATGGTATTCGGTATCGTTCTTCACATAGCCTGACGGAGCCTCCAGTTCCTGCACGGACAGCACGCCCGGCTCCATGCCCTCCAGCACGATGCGGCCGTCTGTCCCTGTCACTCTGTCCAGATAATGAGTTCCATCTTCGATGTAGGAGATTCGGAAGGTAGCCCCGGCCAGATATTCGCCGGTGTTGGGGTCATATTTCACAATGACCAGCGAGGGCTTGCGGGTATTGGTAAACACAAAGGAGGCGTCCTCATCCGGATTGAGCTGGATAATACGCACCCCATCGTCGATCAGGTAGCCATCCGGCCCTGCCAGTTCCCGCACTTCATAGGCCGAGGGTTCCAAGTCCGACAGGTCGATTTCTCCGTTCAGGTCGGTCAGAAATTCCTGACGGTAGCTACCGCCCACCTGTTTGATCTCAAAGCGGACATTCGGAATGGGCTCCAGTGTCTGGCTGTCCACCTTAATAAGATGGATCCCCGGCTTTAACTGATTAAAGAACACCAGCGTCTGGGTTTCCTGCTGGCCGGCCTTCAGCTCGATTTGCTGGGGCGTAGAATTGACCACATGAGAGTGGTCAGCGGCGATTTCTTTTGCGAGGTAAGTCCCCGGCTCCAAATTATAGAGTGAGATTTCCCCGTTTGCATTGGTGGTCTGGGTGTCGAACAGCACGCCGTCCTTATAGATTTCAAAGGTGACGCCGGAGAGCCGATTGCCGCTCTTCTGGTCATACTTGATGATCCGCAGGCTGGGGTTATTATAGTTCTCAATGACCAGCATCGGGTCATCCTTGGTCTGGGGATCATAGGGGTCCACATAGATGCCGTGGCGAGTACGGTCGAGTTGATAACCCTCTGGGGCAATCCGCTCCTCGAACTCAAAATACCCTTCCCCAGACACAATGGGGAAGCGGATCTCACCGGCATCATCCGTGGTGGCAGAGCCGATCTTTTCCCCATCCTTATAGATGTCAAAGACGGCTCCGGGCAGCGAGATGCCGGTCACGCCGTCTACTTTGGAAACCACGATAGTCGGCTGACGCACATTCTGGAAGGTGAGCAGAACATCCTTTGTCCCGTCCCACTCCACAGTTTGAATAGAGGTGTCCTTCTCATATCCTGTGGGGCTGCGCTCCTCCGAAACCCGGTAGCTTCCGTAGGGAAGTTCATCTCCGGCAAACTCCAGCATTCCATCAAAGCCTGTGGTGCCGGTAGTTACATAGGAGCCGTCAATCTGTTCAAACTTGAATACAGCTCCCTGAAGAGCAGAGCCGTTCTGGGCGTCGATCTTCTTGAGCGTAAAGTGATGCTCGGTATCATCTTGAACGGTGACGAAGGCCGCCTGGCCGGCGGTGAGGGTGATATTGCGGGGAGCCACAATGGAGAAGCCCTTGGGGGCCTTTGTCTCCGAGAGAACATAGCTCTCATCGACAGGCAGATCCGTCCAGGTTACAAGTCCCGTCCCATCGCTGATGCCGGTTTTGACCGTACCGTTGCTGCCCACCAGAGTAAACTCGGCCCCCTCCAAAGGCATGGCGCCGCCGTCCACCTTCTGGATTTGGAGACTGGCGGTTTCCAGGATTACATCGGAGGTCGCCCACTGGATATTGGCCTCAGTGAATTTCCCCACATAGTTGGGGTCTGCAATGATATAGCTCTGCTCGCTGGCGTCGGGATTATGGGCCAGATACAGGTTGTACTGGGTAATGACAGCGTAGGCGTTGACTTTGATACTGCCGGAGTCGGCTACATTATCCACTGGGATGCAGATTTTGAACGCCCCAGTATAGGCGCTGCCGTTTGCGTTGAGGGAGGTGGACTCCGCTTTGGGGGTGGGGACCTCATACATAGTAGCGCCCCATTGCTGTCGGGAATCGAGGGCCTGATTGCTGGCGTCCACGAAGATCGTCCCGGTGGGAGCATCCATGGAATAGACCAAAATCATATAGTCGTTGGGGTAGGTGCTGGTGGCGCTGTCCACATACATGAGCCGGGTGTAGTATTCCTTCCCGTTGATGGTTTCCTTTCGGATTCCAGCGACACCCTTCTGCGCCGCGCCCGCAAGCCCGTCCTCATCATTTACAGTGAGAGAATTTCCCAGACTGTTTTTTTCCATGTGGAAGTAGAGGCCGGTATAAAGCTGTTTTGTCCATCCCTGAGCCAATTTTAGGATGGCTACCACAGACTGGTAGACCCGAATCTGCTGGGCGTCCGAACTGGGCTTGACCAGTGTGGCTCTGCCGGCGGTGAAAGAGGTATCCGCCACTGCCAACTGGCCGCAGGTGGCCCAAATCGCCAACTGAGTGGCGTAGGCATATTCATCGGTTGTTAAATTGGCAATACCCTGAATCTCCGGATGGAGGCTTTTGAACTGTTCCAAAGTGCGCTGGGGGTAGCCGTTGGCGAAGGCGCCCATGGTCTGGGGATTGCGGTCATACCGCCCCGTGATTTGGAGCCGCTTGGTGGGGCTGACCATATTCAGACCCCAGTTGACGCAGTACGCCGGGCCAGTGATGTTATCGTTGGAGGTATAAGTCCAGGCCGAACCACCAATGGTACCGCCGGTGGACTTGCTGAGGATGTGCAGGTTGGTCCCCTTGGAAATGGTGACGGAGGTACTGGCATCGCCAAGGGATTTGTCCGACGCCGGCGTTACTTCCGCAGCGGAAGCGGGGAATACTGCCAGAGAAAGCATGGTTGCTACCGCCAGCAGCATGGAAAGAAAGCGCTGTTTCTTGTGCTTTATTTGCATGAAAACTCCCTTCTGCCCAAAAATGGGCGCAAAAAAGGAGGGCCGCCTTTCAGCGGCTCTCCCTCATGGCAGACGGAATATCCCGTCTTGTTATTTTATTGTAGAGCCGGGAACTAAAAGCTCCCGTGCGAATTGAACTGCCTGTGGCATCGTGTCCTCAAATGCCGCATCTGTGCTGAGCAGATAGTAATTTCTGCTGGAAACGGCATCATTATAGGTAACATCCACCGTGAGCCATTGTCCGTCAACATAGACCTCATTCCAACTGTGATTTCCAGTTCTGGACGACGCTATGATACAAGGGATATTGGCCGCCCCACACAGAAAGGCAAAAGCCGAACTGTAGTTGGCACAGACGCCATAGACCGGAGTTGTATGCGGGGTAAAAATATCTTGCAGCGTGCCTTTGTTTTCCTTGCCATAATCCAGCAGATCGCACAGGTAGTCATTGAACGCAAGAATCTTTTCCCGATCCGTTTTGCCTTCAAGGGCTGCCAGCTTGGGTTGGATGAGCAATAAGACCTCTTGGGCAGGTGCGATTTCATGAGCCTTGATGATGGTATATCCGGGGAACTCATACTGGTTCCTGGTGTATGGCTCTGCATCCAAATAGTAGTTATACATACCGTTGATGTGGCCCAGCACAGAGCAAAAGGCTTCAAAGTCCTCTTCCGGCTGGTTGGGGGCCAGAGTATGGGCGTACAGGTAGCTGGGATTGAAGTTGCTTTCGTCATTCCCCGCCAAAATCGCCTCCCTGTCTACAATGCTCTGCCGGATGGCGTTGTACCACCCACGGGTGTAGCAGCCAGTGAAGATGTCGGGATTGGCAGCTTGACTAAAATCCTCCCGGCTCCAGTCTGCCTGCGTAATGGTCTTGCCGGTGATTGTCCCGTCCGCGGCATAGGTAATGCCCTCGGCCTGAGAGTGAAACTGTTCGGACGGAGCTTCCGTCTGTTTTTGGAGCGCCGAGCAGATCAGCACAGCCATATCGCCCCTGTTGATTGCCGCAGAGCGGGCGGCGGCCTCGCTTAAAAATCCCTGTGCCACCGCATAATCGCAGGCAGTATCATAGGTCCAGACAGTCCCTTCCCCTTCGGTATAACCGCAGGTGCGAAATACCACCGTACAGGCAGCGGCCGGAGTTACCGGGTCGCTCGCTCCGTATTTTCCATTCCCGTACCCTCTGACCAGCAGAGTGGCAGTGCAGTACCCCACATAGGGCTTGGCCCACATGGGAACATCATCAAAGTAACAGGCCCAGGTGTATAGATTGGGATCCACCTGTCCCTCTCCGTGGAGCCGGGTCAGGATGACCGCCAGTTCCGCCCGGGTGAGATTTTTGTCCAGCATAAGGTTGCCGGAGCCATCTCCCAGATAGACGCCTAACCTCTGAAGCTGGGCGCCGGCCTCTTCCGGGGTCAGTTTCGGGGCTGCCGCATAGACGGGACTGATAATGATGGTGCTGAAGAGAATTGCCGCCAGCAAAACAGATGCGAGCCTGTGTTTCATTGTGCTACCTCCTCGACATTAGATACAACTGTTTTTTTATTATATCATACCTATACGCAAAGAGGAAAGGACACTGCAACACAGGCTCCTATGCCGAAGCCGCTTAGGTTTTCTCCACCGCCTGCACGACCCACCTGCGGCTGGAATCACCGGCCACGCAAGTAATGAGGGTAATACGGTTATCTGCTGTGGGCTGGAGATAACTCCAGTCGCTGTTGCCGATGGTGGTGACGGTCTTGACCTCATAGGTTCGGGTACCTTGGGAGGTGGTATAGGTGACGGTATCGCCCACCTTCAAATCTTTGATTTTACCAATCACATAGGTGGCGCCCCGGTTGTGGCCGCAGATCCCCACACAGCCATCCCACACGGAGGTGCTGGAAAAATGGCCTACGCCTTTGTTCATGCTGGCGGTAGTCTCACCCTCCCAGACATAGTATTTCTTGATGCCGATGGCTGGGATGGAGATATAGCCCACCGCACCGTTGGACAACTTGAAATCCTCGGTCAGTGCGGTAAAAGCGGCCACAGGAGGCAGGGTACTCCCGGTCGAAGTGTTGGGGATGACGGTTCCAGTGCTGGAGCCGTCAGGCAGCACAGGCGAAACGGCATCGGTCACACCGTAGCCGCCCGGGACAGTGGTAGATACCGTCTGCTGGAGGCCGGGGAGCGGGATCTTCTCCATCACGCCGGTCTGAGTGGTGCTGAAGCTGCCATAGGGCAGCTCGGGAATCTGATAGTCCACGATATTGTGGCCACCGTAATTGTATTGGCTTCCATAGACCTCTTCATAGGAGGTGCTGTCGTAGTAGTCCGCAGGGGCTGTCGTGGTGAAAGAGTAATCTGCGGCTGATGCGCTGACAGTCAGGAGCGAGAACAAAACAGTGAGAGCCAAAAACAGAGCAGGCAGACGCTTCATTTCAGCACCTCCTTGGTATCGGGGACAGCGGCCCCATCTTCGGGAAGCTGAAATTCATGCCAGTCGTCTTTATGACCGCTCCCCAGCACATAGGAATACTCGCCGCTGGGACAGAGTACGCAGACGGTCATGCCGGACATCTTTTTAAGCGCCCTGCGCTTGACCTCGATGGCAACGGTGGCCCCGGCGGAGAGATTGAGGCGGCGGAGGTCTACAGTAGGAGCCTCCACTTTGATCTTCTGCCGGTCAATGAGTTTGTAGTCATTGCTGTCCTCGGCGGGGATAAAGATATTGACATTCTTCTGGCGGATGCGCAGGGCCAGCATCACCAGAAAAGCAACCACCAGCAGGCCAATGACAAAAAGTGTGATCCCCAGAGAATTGCCGTGCAGGAAAGAGCCAATGCCAGACGGCTGGAGTTCGGAAGTCGAGGGAATGATCTCGGTGCCGGTATAGACCACCGTGTAGGTCACATCTTTTATTCCGGAGGACATCACTTCACCAACATAGTCGGCGGTAGTAATATAGCCGGTAGCCACCTGATAGCTGCTGGAGCCGGAGTAGGTAGCGACGGCCTGATATTGGCATGGCACCAGAGCCTCGCCCACCAGAGCGGTGGCCGTGACCTGCCACTCCACATTAGCGAGGGCGAGTGTCTTGCCGTTCTTTACGGTGGTGGCGGGGATATAGGACATATCGTTCCGATCCAGGCCGCCGATCACTTTTGTTTCGGTGACGGTACTGGAGCGGTTGGCATATCCAGCGGCCTCGGTGGACAGTGTGGTGTGATCCAGAGCCAGCGTCCCGGTATATTCGCCATCGTCATAGGCAATGGTAGGAACCAATTCCGCCAGAATTGCACTCAAATCCTTCTTGGATGTCTCCACAGTGACGGTCTGCGTCACCGTTTTGACCTCTTGATAGGGGTGCTCCTCCTTGGTTGTGTAGGCCCATGTGTACCGGAAGCCCTCGTACTCAATGGACTCCTCTTTGAGCGTATCCGGGTCAATGTCCGGATCCAGTGTGTAGGTCAGGACTGCCCTCTGTTGACCATTCAGGTTCTCAAAACGCATGGAGGCCGGGGTTTCGGCGGCCAATGCAGTGGAGGCCAGTGACAGGATCAGCAGGAGGCAGAGAAAAAGATGTCTCAAATGCTTCACAATGCAATCTCCTTTACAGATTTTGTTTGATAATACGGGTGATAATGCCGATGGCGATGCCCGACTCCTCATCAATGCGGGTAACGGCAAAGCTGACATCATCCTTCTTGCCGGGCATCCGGTAGTCATAGCAGGCATGAGCCACGGCGTTGACCCCGTTGTTCAGCCGGATGTAGACCACGCCCCGGCGAACATCGGTGACGGTGCCGGCGTACTTTCCCTCAATGCGGCACAGCTTCAGCCGCTCCCGGCTTGTGGTATTGGATACGCTCCGCACATCGACCCGCAGGGTGATCTCCTCCAGAGATTCTACATTGACCTCCTGAATACGGACGAGGATCTTGTCTCCCACGCTGAACCGATCTCTGGCGTCGCCGATCCACTCCCAGGACAGATCACGGGCCAGAATGGAGCATTCCACACCAAACACTTCCACCCGAACGACCTTCTCCGCTACAGCAATCACCCGGACCTGAACCACACGGCCCACATAGATATGGGGCATTCCAGCGGCATCGGTGTCCAGATAAAAGGTCTTGCGCTTACGCAGCATGGCTTCCTTCCGGCTGGCAATCACGGCCTTGGCCTTGGAATCAAGCCCCTTGACCATGAAATCCACCTCGGCGCCCAGCATGGTGCTGAGCACCTGGGACTGCCGCTTCATCAGGGACGCATACTCGTTCCCGGAGGGAGAGCGCCCCAGCCGGATCATCATTTCCTTCATGGGTACAACCACCCGCAGGCCCTTGTAGTCCAATACGGCGATAGTCTTTTTGTCGATGGTATCCTCCACGCCGCTGAGTGTACCCGTCAGAGGGCGGCGGACACGGTAGGCGTTGCGGATCTCATGCCAGACGACCTCTTCCTCATCGTTCACAGAGGAAATATCGTCCCTTGCGTCAATGGTAAGAATACCTTCGGGCCGGGGGCGGCCTTTTGCAGCAGCTGTGCCTTTCTGCGCAGAGGGCACGGGGTCTGATGCGGTATCGGTTTTTGCTGCCGTTCTTCTGCGGCGCGTTCCTTTGGCCGTGGGCGGAGTGAGAACATCTTCGCCCGAATCCTCGCCCGGTGTGGAGTCGTCAAACGAGGCATTACCGTCCAGCGCCGCTAAAATTCGGCTGGTTTCATCCAGGGCGTCGGGATCATCAGTTGAAACAGATGTGCCATCCCCCAGAGCAGAGCCTTTTGTCCCTTCGGGCTGGAGGGTCTCAATACCGGAAGCCCCTTCCTGAACCTCCAGTTCATCTGTGCTTTCATCGGGCTGTACCTTTTTTCTGGGCATATTTTATTCCTCCTTTTCGCCCTGTGGTTTTTTCATGATGGAGTCTTTGGAGGCAGTTTTCACGGTGCTTTCTTCTGCCGCCTTTTTCTGATTTGCCGGTTTTCTGCGACGCTTCCGAGCCGGCTTTGCTTGCGGGGAGGGGGACGGGGGAGCTGCTCGGGATGCCATCTGGCGGCGCCAATCAGGGATATGGGCGGATGCCTTGCTGTCCCGGAGTTTTTTTGCTTCTGGGTGCCGTGAGTAGTCGTACTTATCAACCTCCAATACATTTTTACCCCGGATAATGACCAGGGCTTTGTCAATGTCCATACGCAGAACTTCATCCATCGTCATAAGCCGCCGGTGGCCGACACCGCTGGTTTCCCGGTATTCCGGGGTATAGTTGGAAATGCGCCAAGTCCCCAGTTGCTTGGCTGTACTGGTGACATTGATACTGACCTCCCCGGTGCGGGTCGAGATATAATCCGCCGTCAAGGGGTCTGTGCAGCCCAGAAAGAGCTGCACATCGCAGTTGCCGAGGATTTCCTGCCATTGATTATAGGGATAACGATTTTGAAGACCCGCCAGATTTTGAAACACGCATGACATGGAAATGGATCTTGAGCGAATCACGGAAATTTTTCTCGACAAATCGGGAATAACGCCACAGGCACAGAGTTCTTCCCCAAGAACATGGACGGGAACAGTGAGCCGCCCGCCGGGACACTTTTGATCCGCAAAGCGCACCAACTTAATGAAAATGAACGACAAAAACAGCGAGGAGAGAAAATCGAAGGTGCTGTCCTGGTCGCTGGTGATGCAGTAGTAGGCACAGGGCTGCTTGCCGGGCAGTTCCAGGTCAATTTCATCGTAGCTTGTGATGTTGCGGATGTCCTGATTTTGGAATACTTGGAGTCTGGAGCCCAAACCGATGATGACGCCGCCCCGCACGCTTTCCGAGGACTGCTGAAAAATGTTGTACGGACCTTTTGCCGGATGCTCCACTGGGAGGACTTCAAAAAGTGCGTTCAACTCCTTCTCGGAACTCATGGTAAGTAGCTTGTAAACCTCCCCGATGTTCCGCTTCTCCGCCGGATAGCCCCGCTCCACATAGAGTACCAGAGCTTTCAGCAGATTCATTTCGGCGTTGTCCCAGAAGTGATCGCCCCTACCGTCCCCGGTATTCTTGATAATGACATCGCAGAAAAGCTGGGCCATCAGCTCCTGACCCTCAATCTCGGCCAGACAGTTCCAGGAGTCGGAGCTGGCTGGCGTGACCAGATTAAAAACCTTCACCGTGTAGCCTTTGTCCCGCAAATACTGGCTGGTCTTTTCGTAGAGTTCCGATTTCGGGTCGCAAATCACCAGAGACTGTTTCCGGGCCGCGCTCTGGAGAATCATATTGACGCAGAAGGCCCTGGTTTTTTTGGAGCCGCTGGCGCCATAAACAGCCAGATTGCCGTTGAAGCGGGTTTCCTTCGGGATACACACCACATCACCGTCCAGCAGGCCAAGGATCGTACCATGATGCTTGCGAATATCTGGAACAATATCCAGCACTTCGGATACCTCCCTGCGGGAAAGAAATCCCGCTGTGCCGTAGGTGCCTTTCCGGGAATAAATGATATTCCGTTTGCGGTCATACTCGCCGGTGTCGCTGCCGCCCATCCGCATGACCATAAAAACAAGAAGCGCCAGCAAAACTATGCAGATGCCGATACCGTACAAGCCATATGGAAAACGGAACACCGCACGCAGGCAGATAAAAAAGCTGTGATCCGGGATCTGCGGCGCTGTACCGTAGGCCCCGCCGGCTGCCTGCCAGACATCGTAGTTGTAAATAAACTGCGCCACATAGCCCCCGCCATAGAGCAGAGCCAGCACCGCAAGGGGGATAACGAGCAAAACCTTTTGAAACTTCTTGCGAGGAATGGGGAACCTCCTTTCTGAACACGAAAAAGATTGCCCCCACTCCCCAAAGGGAATGAGGGCTACTGGGCCAGCAGCTGAAAAGCCTGCCCGAAGTCAATCGCTTGAAATATTATACGGTCACCGCAAATTTCACGGAGACTATCCTGCTGAAAGTCAAAGCAGATCAAGGTACCTCTCCGCTCCTGAAGGTTCAGGGCGGTATCAAAGCGCCGCACACGGGGCATATCGCAGAGGTAGCCAAACAGCACCGGAGCGCCATTCTCATCAATGGCGTCATGCTCGATGTTCCACCCCGGATTTTTGGGGCAGAGATTTTCGGAGAGGACGCTGTTCAGCGTTTCCCGCTGGCCCGGGTCAAACAAAAGCTGAATCAGCAGTTCCCCATGATAGTCACTGGGGAAGAAATAGAAGTGGTCATAGCTCCCATCCAGCAGGAAATGATTTTGAGGCGCGGAGACGCTATCTTCCATCAGGACGGGAAGTTGCGCCATATCCGCCCCAAAGACCAGACCTTGGGGAACGGCATCGTGATATTGAGGGATACGCCGCCGGCATATCTCGGACTGGAGAAAAACCTTCAGGCGCATTTCAGCCCGGTACTCCCATTTCGTTTGCAGGAATGGCCCCACATTGTAGACAGCATAGGGGCGGTCAGGGGCCAGAAGCACTCCGGCCGAACGGGAATTGCGAACTTTGACCGCCATCTGCCCGATGTCTTTCAATTCACGGGAGCCATAATAGGCCGGCCATTCCAACACATAGCCGGATTCGGCTGGGATTGGAGAGAACACAGCGGGCTTTTCAGACTGAAACACCCCCACCTCGGCATTGAACATTGTGACCAGCACCTCAGCCATCCGGTGAAGGCGGCGGCGGCGTGCGGCCTCACTTTTGAGGCGGTTGGTGTCGGTATTGCCAGTGAGGTAAAGCTGAAATTGCTCTGGCTGTTCGGCCAGAAGCAGCCGTTTGGCAGCGGCGGTCAGGCGCAGGCCACGAAGCCCGTCACGGTAGAAGGCACGGACCAGCTTATCCCGCTTTAACTGCTTGACCACATTTTCTTTATAGGAGGTGCTGCCTGGAAGTCGCACCACCTGAGTAGTAGGGAGTTCGCCGGAGAGGGCAATCAGGGTGAGGAGCAGGTGAGCCTGTGTGTCTGGGGCGGGAAGCTGAATGGGAATAGCGGCATGACCTCCTCTCGGGATTTTGTACCGAAGGGTACTGTGAGTTGGGTATTTTTTGCGGCGCAGGTCAAAAGAAAAGCCCTGAAACGCTGGGCAAACCGCTCGAAAAGTCAATGTCCCAAAACAGAAGGGCAAAATGCCCTAAAAATCGGATATGGATTTCAGCCTTTTTTCACGCTCCGCCAGCCATGTGGGAAACCGGCTCTGGGGCATGATGGAGATGCGGGTGCAGTCTGTTTCCCCCAACTCGGTGGTGTTGTAGGCGTCGCACAGCAGGCCACTATCGTCCACCATGATAAAAGAGGCCACCACATCCAGAAGCTGCTTCAATTCCAGATTGTCGTAGTCCCTCACCCGCCGCTCCGGTAGTTCCTGACAGTACACATGGGAGAAGCAGACAACGCAGTGTTGGAACTGGGGCATAGGGTGGCTTTTGGCGTATTGGCTGAGAGCCGCATGGATCGGGTCGATCAAAAACTCGCTGCTCTGCCGTTTCTGCCGCTTGGGGAGCAGACAGGGCAGCGTGATCTCCAAGAGACTGTCCTCATAGCTGACCACCACCCCCTGCATGACCGCCGCAGAAGTCAGGTACTCCTCCTTTTTGATGCTGGTGGAGGTGTAAATCAGGTGCCGCAAACGGCAAGCGATTCGCTCGGCCCGAAGGGCTGCGTCTGTGGAAAGCACTTCATAGTTGTCCGGGTATCGCTGAAGGTTTGTGGTGTCCATGGCATAAAGGGCGCTGTTGAGTCGGCCAATTTCCACTTGAATTGAGGCGATGCGTTGAGAGAGCATATTTTTATCCAAGGCCATGCCTCCTTACTCTTTCTGGTAATACTGTACCGTTCCATCATCGGAAACGGTGCAGTAACCGTTGGCATTGGGGATTTGCAGGCTCATAATTTGCTCCGGCTTGTCCACAAGGATGATATACTGGGGAGGCTCCCCCTGCCGGTTGGACAGAGCGTGGTTGATAAGAGCCTCCTGCCCGTAGGCAGCGTAGACGATCTCATAGACCTCCCCATCGGCGAAAAAGACGACCTTGCCGGGGAAATCACAGACAGAGTGGTATTCCACCCGGTCGATGAAGTCCACCAGCACCCAGACGGCCGCCAAAAGGCCCCGGTCAATGGGGGCCTCCTCATCTGCCCCCGCCCGATAAAGGCCGCGGCCTTTGTCATGGAAAATACGGCCCTGCCGCACCAGATGGATCAGCAGTTTTTGTACCTTGTCCTGCTTGCCGGGATAGAGCCGAAGAAGCTGCTCCTCCTTTAAGGCCCGGTACATAGACACATCCCGGAGGATACTGGCGGCTTCCTGACCATAGATTTGCTGTCGTGTTTTCATAAACCAATCTCCTAATGCGTATTCCGGGCGCAAAAAAGTCGCAATGTCGTCGCTCATTATGCGTATAAGCGGCGCATTGCGGCCCAACCCGGTCTGTAATGCGTAAACGAGGCGCACTATGGGCGTATTAGCCCGCCGCCTGTTCTTTGACTCGATCCAGCAGTTCCTGAAGCTCACGGCGATCCGTGGTAATAAGTTCCTTTTCCAGCTGACTGCACTTGATTTCCACCGTCACATTGTTGTTATTGGTGCTGATGAGGCCGCTGCCCCGTTCAAAATGGGTGATCTCCATGACCTCGGCCTCGGACAGACGGAGAATAGATTGGACGCGCATGGCCTCCTCATCCTCCAGATTCAAAATAATCTTGGTCTTGGAGGCATTGATGATGCCTTTCCCATACTTCCCGTCCTCCAGAGCGAAGAAGTCATTGAGATCCTGGGTGGCGCATACCGCCGCCCCGCCGTAGCCTCGGATCGTCTTGAAGATCTCCAGAACGAACTCTGCGGCCTGCCGGTTGCTGCTGGCGCCGATGAGCTGCCAACACTCATCAATGAAGATAGCCTTCTCCGCCGTGCGGTTTTCCTTGGTCTTATCC
The DNA here is from genome assembly GCA_021771675.1 of Oscillospiraceae bacterium. Next base: position 47,467 of record JAETOP010000012.1, read on the forward strand.
CACACGAAATCAACCGCCATAAACATCCCCACTGTCAGCAGGTCGCCGGTCAGCTCGGAGATGTCCAACACGATATACTTGTTATCCAGAGAAACATTGGTCTGCTGATTGAAGGTCTTGGCGGAGCCGTTGACCAGGCGGTTGAGAATATTCGCCATGCGCTTGGTCTCCGGGGCCTCCATGAGCGTGTCATAAAGGTCGCCCAGGATGGGCATTTCACGGTAGTGGCCGGGATTGCCCGGATCATCCAGCGTGGAATTGTCGTGGGTGATCCCCTTTTTGGCGTAGGTGCGGATCATGGCGTCATCCAGAAGCTGCCGCTCCTCATGGGACATATCGGGAATGAGCAGGCTGAAAAAGATGTGGAGCCGTTGGATTTTAGCGGCCAGCAGGGATTTCTTCACGCTGGGGCCGTCCAGCAGCTCCTCCGCCGACTTATCCGCCCTGCGTATTTCCATGACATTGATGCAGTTGGGGGATGCAGGGGAAATCTGGATGAACTCACCGCCGATGTTGTTGCAGGCCCGATGGAACTCATGACCCTTGAGGGGCGCAATGATGAATACCTGTATGCCCCGGCGGCGCATTCGCAAGGCCATAAGCTGCATGGTAAAGGTCTTGCCCGCTCCGCTGGTGCCAAGGATGGCCATATTGGCGTTCTTATAGATCTTGGAGTCAAAGATGTCTACAATGATGAGGGAGTTGTTGTGCTTATTGACTCCAAGCAAAATGCCGTTGTTGTCGCACATCTCATAGGAGGTAAAGGGGTAGCAGCTGGCCGCCCCCAAGGTGAGGACATTCCGCCTGGAGCGTTCAAAGAGCCGCTTTTCCAGAGAAGCCAGAGGGAGAGCGGATAAAAAAGCCTGCTCCTCACAAAAGGAACAGGGCGTCACATCCATATCTTGAGACAGCAGGAGTTTTTTCATCTCTGCCGCCTTCCACTCCAAATCATCCACTGTGTCGGCGGTGATGGTGATGAGAAGATTGAGATAGTAGAAGTCCTCATTGTTGGAAAGGCCGTCCTTGAGGAAATAGCCGCTTCGGATGGCCCCGTCCAAGTCATCAAAGTCAGTGTTGGTATCGCTTGTCTCCTTGATCTTGCTCCGATTGATACGGAGCTGCTGTCCCAGCTTGCGGATCATCCGGTCTTTGGGCTGACGGGCAAGGAACATATCCAGGTCGATGCCGTCTCCGGCGTTTACCAGCAGACTGATCCAGCCGGCAGGCACCTCGGCCTTGTAGCCATCGGACGGCACCAGCAAATAGGCATAGTAAACGCCGTCCACACAAATGTAGCGGCCATGTGTGAAGTCGATTTGGTCTGGGGCATAGAACTCATTGACAGGGATGGTTTCCATATCACGCCCAGCCGCCATATATTCGGCCAGCACATCCTTGACCTTTTCCGGAAAGGGGCGCTCGCTGCTGATTTTACGGCAGAGAATGTTATAAAGAATTTCTGCCGTGGCGGTATCCCCATCCTCCGACAGAAGCACCTCGTTTCCACACTGGCGCAGGTAGTTGGCGGCCGTTCGGGCGGCCGTTTGCAAGGAAGCGACAGCCTCCTCCTCTTCATGCCCGCGCCGGGCGCCGGGCATCGGTTCATACTCAAAAACGAGGAAGAACCTCCGGGTGATGGCCTCCCGGGAACCAAGCTGACGGATTAGCTTCAAATAGTCCTCCTGAAGCGTCCGGCAGCGTGGGTCAGTTTCATGCTCCAGCTCCCGGCGCACTGTCTCCACATGGCGGTTGATGTCCGCCCGCTTGGATAGCACCTTGAACTGCACCTTCACCGGGGCAATTTTCAGGTAAGAAATGAAAGAGTAGATGATATTGCGCTGCTCCCGGGCGCTCCGCAGAAGGAAATTCACCGGGACGACCTCAACTACTTTGACATAGCGGTGGTCACGGGTATAGATGATGCCGTTCGCAATCCGATCAATGGGGATGTAGTCTGAAAGCGGATTGAGCGGCTTGACCTCCTCCTCTGGGGGAAGAAAGGTTTTGAATTGCAGGACTTTCTTTTCTTTGAAATCCACCTGAAAACGGTTGCGGCTTTTTAGAGCCGGCTCCTCCTCGGTAGCCTCAGACTGACGCTGCGGTTTTCTGGCCCAACTGGGAAGTATGGGCTTTCGTGTAGCTGCAGGTGCGTCTCTGGAGAGAACACGCCTGTTCCGCAAATAGCTTAAAAATAACAAAATGAAGGTGGAAAGACTGTTCCCGGATACCCCAATCAGGGCCAGCAGAGCCAGCGGGAGAGCAGTCAGACACAGGAGGATAATGCGGGTAGTCAAAGAAAGGCCGAGGTACAGAATAGGAAGGCCAACGGCCAGAGCCAGGATTCCGGCTTCAATGACATTTCTGGTGCGGAACATCCCGCCAAGCAGAGTGCCGCTTTCTATGAAATTGGGAGGGATAATGTAGGTGTCCCTTGTTTCGTTGTCCATATCTGCCCTCCCTACATCCGGTCTTTGCGCTTGGGCGGGTCAGGGAGCTTTTTCACTATGTCTTTGTGGTAGTCTACCTCCCCATCTGGAGCCTTAAAGGGTGTTTTGACCACCGTATCCACAGCGTACTGCTTGTACCAAAGCTGGCCGTCCGCAGTGTGTACCGGCTGAAAGGCCCCATCCGGCTTGGCATACTGGCCGGCATGGTACATCCCAAAGGCAATCCCCCTTGGGTGATCCGATGTCGTCTCGGTGCCGGTGATACGGCCTCCGCCAATCTCTACGCCCGAATAGACAGGCTTTTCCGTGGCCTGATCCCCCAGAGCGGTAATGCCGGTGTAGGACAAGAGGGCCTGCGCCGCAAGGTCGCCGCTGATGGAACCGGTGGAGCGGATGTCCCCGGAGGCAACCTTGCCGATGACCTCGTTGGCAAACTGTCCTCCTGAAAGCAGGGAGCGGGTAAACATGGCCCCGCCCAGACTGGTGGGACGGACAGAAGAAATGCGGGAAACTGCTTTGCTGAACATAGCTGTCTTGGATTGACTCTGCCGCTGTGTGCTGGCCTGTCGGCTTGAACTGGTCTGGCTGGCTGTGGCGGTGTGTTGCTGCGTGGCGGTCTGACGGCCTTTTACCGTCTGCTGGCTGGCAGCGGTCTGACGGAATGTGGCCGTCTGCTGGCTCGTGCTCCGCTCTCTCTGGGCGGCACTGGAAGTATGGGCCGCTGTTGCTGTGGCGGTGTGGGATGCCGATGCCGTCTTTGACGCATGGGAAGTAGCGGCCTTTGTCTGTGTGGTGGCGGTTTTCACCGCATCACGGGACATTTTGCGGCTGACCACCCCGGCAAGGCCGCCCTTCAAAGGCCAGGAGGCCCCCGTGGCGCCAGGTGCTCTGGAAGATCCCGGAGAGCCGGATGTCCCGCCGCCTTTTCTGGCAAAGCCCCCAACCGCCTTTCCGGCAGCGCCGGCCATCATGGTAACGCTCTTCATGGCAATCATGGCTTCGGCCATCATGGAGCCGCCCGTGTGGCCTACAGTGACCCCCATGCTTGCCAGAAAGCTGTCGATTTTTTGCGACACCTTTAGGAAACCTACGGCACAAAGAAACCAAATCAGCACATTTCCAGTGACGGATTCCCGGCTGGATGCGCTGATCTGGGCCTCTACCTCACTTTCGGTTATGGCCAAAGCGGGGACGGTCAGGACTACGGACAAGGCCAGAACAGTGGAAAAGAGAATAATGAATTTATGAGCTGTTTTCGTGATCGCACCTCCTCAGATGGACAACGGGTTGGCAATAAAGGTCCCGACCATGCTGATAAACAGCTTCAGGCACCATGCGTTCATCAAAAGAAGAAACACCTGGCCACCAACCATCCGGCACCAGCTTCTGAAAATGTTGGAGGTGGACTGGGCGCACCCCATGGCAAAGGCCACCGGGGCGGTATAGACCAACACACCCAGCAGAACATATCGCTCTGCCGCTTCAAAGAGCAG
>JAETOP010000160.1 GCA_021771675.1 Oscillospiraceae bacterium
CCACCACTCAACATTCTGCCCAGAAAGCGTTACCGGGCTGAGTTCGGGGGTAACGATTACCGACCATCCCCGTGCGCATTGGGGTGAAGCGCCCTGCGCTTCAAATTACAATTTGTTGCGTTAAACCGATCAACATCTTTCATTTCTTTCAGAAACCAAATCCCTCAGCAGCAAGAAAAGAGGAAACGATATGTATCTTTACGAAACCCACCTGCACACCTGCCAGGGCAGCGCCTGCGCCTCCGCTACCGGGGCGGAAATGGCCAGGGCCCATCTGGACGCTGGCTACACCGGTATATTTGTCACCGACCACTTTTTCAACGGCAATACCCGGGTTCCCCGGGAGCTGTCCTGGAAGGAGCGGGTGGCACTTTTCTGCCAGGGCTATGAGGACGCCTGGGAGGAGGGACAGAAAATCGGCCTGCAGGTGTTCTTTGGCTTTGAGTACAATTACCACGGGGCGGAATTCCTGGTTTACAATCTGGACAGGAAGTGGCTTCTTCATCATGAGGACATCGACCAACTGAGCCCCCGGAAGGCTCTGGCTCTGATGCGCCAGGACGGGGGCTTTGCGGTTCAGGCCCATCCCTTTCGGGAGCGGGATTACATCGACCATTTCCAGCTCTTTCCCCGGGACATTGACGGTGTGGAGGCCGTCAACGCCGCCCACCTGGGACCGGCGGGGCGGGAGATGAACCAGCGGGCGTTTCAGTACGCCCGGATGTTTGATTTGCCCGTCACCGCAGGCTCCGACAGCCACCACACAGGGCAGCTCTACGGCGGCGGTGTGCTGACGCCGCAGCGGATGCAGACACCGCTGGATTACCTGCGCTGGATGAAAAATGGAGAACTAACCCTGGTCGGGGAGTAACACAGGAGCGAGTTCCTGGTACAGTCCCACGGCGGTGGCCACGCCCAGGTCCTGGGCCTCCTGTAATATTTTGGTCAGATCCTCCGGATTCCTCCAGGTGTGGAAGAGAAAGCCTTGGGGAGTGTCCTGAATGCTGTAGTGGCAGTGGAGGGCCTGATCCTCGTGGATGTGGTCAAAATCCCGGCGGCGGTTGGGAGAATAAGCGGCCCCCTCCCGGGTCAGGGAGATGTTCTGCCCCTCCAGGGCCGCTTCCAGCCAAATCTCCCGGCCCGCCCATTTTTGAAGATATTCCGAAACGGGTATATCCGTAGGCACCGGGGGGAGGAAAACCCCCTTGCCCCGGTCGTATTCCGGCGGGAGCGCAAGGGGAAGGGTCAGATGCTCCGCCAGGAAGGAGACCAGCTCCTCCGACTCCGGGCAGGGCTGATTTTGAAAATCCACCAGCAGTCCCGGGCAGTGAAAACGCTGGAGCACCCCCTCCAGCTCCCGGCACACCCGCTGGGGGTCGTGGCCGTGGATGGGCGTCCGGTCGTTGAGAATCAGAAGACTGTCCGGCGGCAGCTTTGTTGGCAGATTGGTCAGTCCGGTGGAGTAGGGGGAGAAATGGCAGGCCATCCAGGCCGGATGGTCAGGCAGGGGAGCGGCCCCCAGCTCCGCCGCCGTCATGGCCAGATTCAGTCGAATCCCTATGGACAAACCCTCCCTTCCGTGGTATACTTCATCCATAGATTATGCTGCCATGGAGGATGATATGTCCATCTCTTTCCTGCCCAAACTCATTGCTCCTGACATCACGGCCCTCACCCCGGAGCTTCTGTCCCATCGGGGCATCCGGCTGCTGATGCTGGATTTTGACAACACCATTGTCACCTATTATTCCGACATTCCCACCCCCCAGGTAGAAGCGTGGTTTCAAACTATGAAGGGGGCGGGCATTACCCTCTGCGTGGTATCCAACAGTAAAAAGGATCGGGTTCAGCGCTTCTGCGATGCCAGAGGCCTGGGCTGCATCATCCGGGCGAAAAAGCCCAGGGGAAAGGGAATCCGGGAGTGCCTGAGCCGCTATCAGATTCCTGCCGTACAGGCGGCGCTGGTGGGGGATCAGATTTTTACAGATACCCTGGGGGCCAATGCTCAGGGGGTCACCTCTATACTGGTCAAAGCCATTCACAATCACAATATTTTCTTCAAGTGCCGCCATATTTTGGAGCTTCCATTTATCGCTATGGCATGGAAAAGGAGAATTACCCATGAATAATTTGGAAAAATATCTGTCGCTGCTGGATGGAGCGGTGGACGGCCTGCTGCTGACCTCCCGCTACAGCCGCCACTACGGCGCCCGGTTCGACATTGCCGAGGGTATGGCCGTGGTCAGTAAGCGAGGCTGCCGCTACTATACCGACAGCCGCTACATCGAGTCCGCCCAGAGGAATCTTCAGGGCTTTGAGGTGGTGCAGACCGACCGGGATCGGAGCTACCCCGCCCTCATCAACCGGGCCGTCAAGGACTTTGGCATCACCGCCCTGGGCTATGAGGAGGAATACCTCACCGCCGGGGAGCTGTCCCGGCTCCAATCCCAACTGGATGTCCGGCTGGTTCCCTACAACGCCCCCATCTATGCCTTCCGGGCGGTGAAGGAAGACTGGGAGCTGGAACGGATGCGCAAGGCCCAGCAGATCGCCGACGCTGCCTTCCTGGAAGTCCTGCCCCGGCTGAAAACCGGTATGACTGAGCTGGAAGCTCAGGCGGAACTGATTTATTGTATGTATAAAAACGGGGCCCAGGGCCTGTCCTTTGACCCCATCGTGGTCTCCGGGCCCAATACCAGTATGCCCCATGGGGTGGCAGGCTCCCGGGTGATTCAGCCGGGGGATTTCCTGACCATGGACTTTGGCGTCCTCTATCAGGGCTATTGCTCCGATACCACCCGCACCGTGGCCTTCGGCTATGCCACGGAGGAGATGAAGAAGGTCTATTCTGTGGTGCTGAAAGCCCAACGGGAGGCCATCGCCGCCACCCGGGCCGGGGTCACCGGATGCGAAATTGACGGCATTGCCCGGAAGGTGATTAGCGACGCCGGCTACGGCGATTATTTCGGCCACGGCTATGGTCACAGCCTGGGGCTGGAAATCCACGAAAGCCCCAATATGAACCAGAGAAACCAGGAGCCCCTCCCCGCCGGGGCTGTCTGCTCCGCCGAGCCGGGCATCTATCTGCCTGGAAAATTCGGTGTAAGAATCGAAGATGTAACGGTTCTGACCCCCGATGGCTGTGAAAATCTTACAAAGCTGCCCAAAGAACTGCTGATTCTGTAAAAATAACCCAATTCCCCCCTTGAAAAAAACGGCATCATCGGTTAAAATAAATTGATACATTTTTGTACATACTTTTCTCCGCCTTGGGGAAGATAATCTAGGAGGATTAGAAAATGATTTCTGCAAGCGAATTCAGAAACGGTGTTACTTTTGAAATGGACGGCAAGGTCATGCAGGTGGTGGAATTTCAGCACGTGAAGCCCGGCAAGGGCGCCGCCTTTGTCCGTGTGAAGATGAAGAACGTCATCACCGGCGGCGTCACCGAAACCAGCTTCAACCCCACCGCCAAGTACCCCACCGCCTACATCGAGCGCAAGAAGATGGAGTACTCCTACAACGACGGCAACCTGTACTACTTCATGGACAGCGAGACCTACGAGCTGGAGCCCATCGACGCCAGCGTGCTGGACGACTCCTTCAAGTTCGTCAAGGAGAACGATACCTGTGTCATCATGAGCTACAAGGGCAATGTCTTCGGCGTGGAGGCCCCCAACTTTGCCGACCTGGTGGTCACCAAGACCGAGCCGGGCTTTGCCGGTAACACCGCCACCAACGTCACCAAGCCCGCCACTGTGGAGACCGGCGCAGAGGTGAAGGTGCCCCTGTTCATCAACGAGGGCGACAAGATTCAGATCGACACCCGCACCGGCGAGTACCTGGGCCGTTCCAAGGTTTAATTATCAATAAGGAGCTGCTGATATGACGATTTCTGAGAAGTCCGCCTATCTCAAGGGCCTGATGGACGGCCTGAAGCTGAGCACCGAGTCCGATGAAGGAAAGATGATCGCTGCCATTGTGGACCTGCTGGGCGACGTGACCAAGAAGGTCGTGGATATCGAGGATACCACCATTGCCATCTCCGACGAGCTGGATGAGATCGAAGAGGACCTGGACGCCATCGAGGACTACATCCTGGACGAGGATGAGGATTATGATGACGATGACGATGATGACGAATACTGGCCCGAAGATGATGAGGATGAGGACGACGATGACGACTCCCCCGACGAAGGCTTCGACTTCGGCGACGAGGAGACCACCGTCTATGAAGTGCAGTGTGCCTGCGGCAACATCATCGACTTCGACGAGAAGACCCTGGAGTCCGGCAGCATCGTCTGTGACAAGTGCGGCGAGACGTTGGAATTCACCTTCGAGGACGAAGAGTAACTGAAAAAAAGGGGCTGTTAAAAAGTCCCCCCAACACAGGAGCCGGTGCCTTCCGGCGCTGGCTCCAAAAAAGTATAGGAAACGGCTGCAGCCAGTTGAGGCTGCAGCCGTTTTGCAGTATCATAGAGTTGCGATAAGGCAACACCGCACAATAGGAGCTGCGGGTTTCGGCGGATCTTTTGTACCCACTCTTCAGTTTGGAAAAAGGGAAATACACAAAGTATTCCGCCTTTTGGGGGACTTTGATTGG
>JAETOP010000161.1 GCA_021771675.1 Oscillospiraceae bacterium
CGCGGGGAACCCAGGAAGGGTGCCCTGCGCCATTCAAATCAACAGATTTCAGAACTTTTAAAAAGTTCTGAAATCTTAAGCAGCTTGTCGAAAAGACTTTTTCGACAAGCTGAGACTCCCGTGATGTTCACGGGAGTCTTTTTATCGCTGTTTTCGGGCTGTGGAGGACCCGATCCCCAATTCCATACGGTATTTTGCCACGGTCCGGCGGGCCAGCTGGACACCGTTTTCGGACAGCATCCGGCAGAGCCGCTGATCACTGAGGGGGTGCTGGGGGTCCTCGGCCTTTACCAGGGCCAGAAGCTTCTGCTTGACTGCCTGGCGGGAGGGTCCCTGGGCCCCTACCGCGCGGCTGAAGAAGTAGCGCAGGGGAAAGGTGCCCTGACGGCATTGCAGATATTTGCCCCGGGTGGCCCGGGAGATGGTGGAGGGGTGGAGTTCCAGCGTGTCTGCAAGAGAGGAGAGGGACATGGGAGAGAACTCACCGGTCTCTCCGGCAAAAAAGGGACGCTGTGCCTCCAAAATCGCGTCGGCACACCGGCGGAGCGTGCTGCCGCGGCGCTCCAGGTTGTTCAGCAGCCATTTGGCCTGCTGCATCTTCTGCCGAAGGTATTCCCGGGTGTCCTTTTCGTCGGATTCTTTCAGCAGGCGGACGTAGTAGGAGCTGATGGAGATATGGGGGAGATAGTACTCGTTCAGGATGGCCTTCAGTTCCCCGTCCAGTTCCACAATGAAGACGTCCGGCCGCACATATACCGTGGGTTCCGCAGGCTGAAACGCACGGCCCGGATGGGGATCCAGACCGGCGATGACCTTTTCCGCGGCCTGGATCTCCTCCGTGGTCAGGCCCAATTCCCGGGAGATAGGGCCATAGTGCTTCCGGCTCAGCTCCGGAAGAAAGCGGGCGGCGATATCCATGACCGCTGGGGAGGCATCCCCTTGGCGTGCCAGCTGAAGCAGCAGGCATTCCGAAAGGCTTCGGGCGCCCACGCCGGCGGGGTCCAGGCTCTGTACGGTTTCAAGGGCCTGGTCGGCAAGCGCTTGGGGGATCTTCAACTCCCGCAGATCGTCCAGGTCTTCCGGCGCTAAGTAGCCGTCCTCGTCCACCAGCTCGGCAATGTATTTGCTCAGAGCCAGCAGGGGCTTGGGCAGCCGTTTCCGGTCCAGCTGGTCGCAGAGAAAGGCGGAAAGGCTCTCCGTCTCCCGGTCCAGCCCGCCGCGCTCGGGCAGTCCGTCGTCCTCGTGGGTAAAGGTGGCGCCGTAGACGCCGCCGTCGATCCAGCTGGCCTTCTGCCGAAGCTCCTCATAGGCGCTGCGGAGGTCCGGCGGGCACTCCTGCTCCAGAAGGGGGTTTTCCTCCGTGACGCGGCCCAGATAGTCCAGCAGTTCCTGGGAGTTCATCTGCAGGATCTCCATGGACTGCAGCAGCTGAGGCGTCAGCTTCAGCTCCTGGCGCAGTTCGGCTTTCAGCGAGACGAGACTCATATTCCGACTCCTTTCCTGTCATGAGGTCAGCGGGCAGCGTATTTGGCGATCTTCCGTGCCGCGGTGGCCTGAGAGATGCCCAGCTCCCTGGCCACCGCCACGGTGGTTCCGCAGCGGCGGTAAGCGTCCCGGATGATCTGCCCCTCGTAAGCGTCCATCCGCTCGGCCAGTGTGCCCGCCTGGGCCAGCAGCTCCGCGGGGGGGACCGCCTCGCCGGTGTACTCCACCGGCAGGTGGGTCACATCGATGATGGGGTCCTGCACGGTGATGACCATCCGCTCAATGAGATTTTCCAGCTGGCGCACGTTGCCGGGCCAATCGTACTGCTCCAGGAAGGTCTGGAAGCGGGGGCTGAAGCTCAAGGTCTTGTTGTATTCGTCGCAAAACCGGGCCAGGAACTGATAGGCCAGGGGATAGATGTCCTCCTGCCGCTGGCGCAGGGGCGGGATGTGGATGCGGATGACATTCAGACGGTAAAAGAGGTCGGATCGGAACAGCCCCCGCTGGACCTCCTCCTCCAAATTGCGGTTGGTGGCGACGATCAGACGGAAATCCAACTCGATCTTCTTGGTGCCGGACAGCCGCTCAATGGTCTTCTCCTGAATGAGCTGCAGCAGCTTGGACTGGATGTGGGGAGGGAGCTCACCGATCTCGTCCAGAAACAGCGTGCCGTGGTTGGCCAGCTCGATCTTGCCGATCTTGCCGGAGGCGGAGGCACCGGTAAACGCGCCCTTTTCGTAGCCGAACAGCTCGGATTCAATGAGATTTTCGTGGAGCACCGCACAGTTGACCTCAATGAAGGGACCATCGCTCCGGTTGCTCATGGCGTGGATATTTTTGGCGATGGCGCTTTTGCCGACACCGGTCTCGCCGGTGATCAGAATATTGGCCTTGGTGTTGGCGGTGTTCTGCATCAATGTCCACAGCCGGTTCATGGAGGCGCTTTTGAAGATCAGACTGGTGGAGGTAGCCCGGGCGCGCAGCTCCGCGATCTCCTGGGAGTACTGCTGCAAGGAGTCCTGGAGGTGCCGGCAATTCTGCTGGATGGCGTTGATCTGCTCCATGGACACGGTATTGAAGCACACGGCGTATTTCAGCTCCCCACTGTTGTCGAACAGGGGGATGCCCACGGTCATCACATTTTTGTGGGTGTGGTTGATGGTCTGGGTGGCTGTGATCTTTTTCCGCTGGCGGATGACCTCCGCCGTGATGCAGGGAGTGAAGGTGCCATCCGCCTCCAGATCAAAGGCCGACTTGCCCACGATGGAGTCGTGGGCAAAGCCGAAGTTCTTCTCATAGGTCTCGCTGACACGGAGAATGATGCCCCTGGCGTCGGAGAGCATCATGTCGTCCGCCAGGACCAGGTTGTTTTCCGGGTTGATGATCTCAAAAAGGGCCTTGAGGTTGATATCATCGTCAAAGAGCCCGGAGAAATTTGTGGACTGTGACAAAATTTGCACCTGCCTTCCTAAAACGGTAAAACCGACAATTTTATTCAAAAATGAGTATACCATATTCAAAACTGAATAGAAAGGGATGGGGCGCAAAAAAAAGCGGTCGGATTTGACAGAAATACGCCCCAAAAGTTATTCCATCCGCACAAAGCGCCTGTTTGAGAACGACCAGCCAGCCCTCTGTTCAGTCTATTCATTTTTGAATAGGTAAGAAAAATTTTCCAAACTTCGTGAGCGGAACGCACAAAAGACCGAACAAAAGCTTAACAATATGTACAAAAAAACAGAGGGGATCCCGAGGAAAAACACCTTTTGAGTTGGCATGTTTTTTGCTATACTTTAAGAGCAGCAAAGAGTTGGAACGCACAAGAGAAGCCGCAGATGTGCGTCACAAAATTAAAAAGGTTAGAGGAGGAACTACATATGTATCAGACCATTCGTTACGAGAAGAACGGCAACATCGGTATTGCCACCATCAATCGTCCCGAGGCCCTGAACGCTTTGAATTCCACTGTTATTTCCGAGCTGGAGCAGCTGATCTCCGAAGTGGAGAAGGACGCCGAGCTGGGCGCTTTCATCCTGACCGGCGAGGGCCGCTCCTTCGTGGCTGGCGCCGATATCGGCGAGCAGTATCCCATGGACGTGACCGCCGGCCGCAAGTGGGGCCAGCGGGGCAGCGCCCTGTTCCGCCGTATTGAGAAGCTGGAAATCCCCACCATCGCTGCGGTGAACGGCTTCGCTCTGGGCGGCGGCTGCGAGATCGCCATGAGCTGTGACATCATCCTGGCTGCCGGCCCCAACGCCGAGGGCAAGGGCGGCGCCAAGTTCGGCCAGCCCGAGGTGGGCCTGGGCATCACCCCCGGCTTCTCCGGCACCCAGCGTCTGCCCCGCCGGGTGGGTATCGCCAAGGCCAAGGAGCTGATCTTCTCCGGCAAGGTCATCGGCGCCGAGGAGGCCAAGGAGATCGGCCTGGTCAATGCTGTGTATCCCGCTGAGGAGCTGATGGACGCCGCTGTGGCCATGGCCAAGTCCTTCACCGCCAACGCTCCCATCGCCGTGAAGTACTCCAAGGCCTGCATCGACCGCGGCATGCAGATGGACATCGATGACGGCATCGCCCTGGAGAACGAGCTGTTCGCCATGTGCTTCGCCACCGCCGACCAGAAGGAGGGCATGAGCGCCTTCCTGGAGAAGCGCAAGGAAAAGCACTTCCAGAACAAGTAATTTCAATCATACATAAAAAGAGGGAAGACAGACATGAAGAAAGTTCGTGTGATCACCGCTGAAGAAGCGGCACTGATGGTCAATGACGGCGACACCATCTCCACCGGCGGCTTCGTCAGCTGCGCCTGCCCGGAGGCACTGTCCACCGCACTGGAAAACCGTTTCCTGGAGACCGGCCATCCCCGCGACCTGACGCTGTTCTTCGCGGCCGGTCAGGGCCACCGGGACGGCACCGGCGGTGACCATTACGGCCACGAGGGCATGGTCAAGCGCGTGGTCGGCGGCCACTGGGACCGCGCCCCCAAGCTGGGCGATCTGGCCCTGGCCAACAAGATCGAAGCCTATAACCTGCCCCAGGGCGTCATCACCCACATGTACCG
>JAETOP010000162.1 GCA_021771675.1 Oscillospiraceae bacterium
TACCTGCTCTTTAAATTCCGGCGTATATCGTTTATTTGGTACTCCTTTTGGCATAGCAAAACACCCCACTTGTTAGATAGTATATCATACTGTCTAACAAATGGGGTGCAGTTCATTTACATAGAGGGCGGGATTTTTGTATTATTTTTACGTGCAACTTTTCCGTTTTGACTTTGGGAAGGAGTACTCAAATCAGCCTGATAAACAGGAATTTGGATACTACGATTCTATGAGCGATTATCGCTCACCGTAGGTTTTCTATTAAATCCTCCAAAAGCCTTAAAAACAAAGGATTTTTCACAGTGTGTTCGCCTTATCCCTTTATTCAGTTTCACACAAGTTTACCCTTGCCCTGGCTGCTCATAAGGGCAAAAGCAAGGGCAAGAAAATCTCGCAACAGGATATGACAACGTGTGGCAATCGGAGAACTGTGACGTATGTGCGAATATATTATAGCGGAGGATTTCACTATGGACAAGTACATTTTTAACGTGACCAACGGCCTATGGTATGAACTCGTTGGCGACTACTATTTTCCTTGTTTGACTGTACCCACTGAAGAAGAACAGCTTGTTGGCGTATGGGGTCAGCGGCACAAGCGATTTCTCAAAGAATGCCGTCCAGCTCTTTATAACGCCTTGCTGTTGAGCGGAAAGCTGAACGGCTACCTTGCAGACATTGACCGGCAGGCGCAAGAACGGTTAGATACCGTCATTGAACAGATGGCCCAATCCCAAGGTATCACCGAGGCGCTGAAAGTTACCGACCAGATGGTGTGGGTTGGTAAGATGAACAATATCCGGGCAAGCGCAATGGAGATTGTGAATAAGGAACTCATATACGCATAAAGCACAATGGCGACGGGGATATGTCCTCGCCGCCATTGTCGTTTGCCAATGCGTGGACTTGCCCTCATCGTCTGCGCCTGATACAATAGACTTCAAATTGAGAACTAAAATTTTCCGAAAAATCTTGTAAGGTTTTAGAGCATTTCTCGTCTTATAGGGTGAAGGAACCTTCAAACTACGGAGAGGAGGTATTGTGTTGGAGGATAGGCAAATTATAGAACTATACTGGCAAAAAAACGCAGACGCTATATCGGAAACCGCCAGTAAATATGGTGCGTACTGTTTCACGATTGCTGAAAACATCCTGCACAACACCGAAGATTCCGAGGAGTGCGTCAATGATACATGGCTTCATGCCTGGAACGCGATACCACCGCAAAAGCCTAACATACTTCGGCTATTCCTGGCGAAGATTACTCGTAATCTTTCCTTTGACCGATTCAATGCACGAAATGCAGAGAAACGGGGCGGCGGCGAGATTGCCCTCGTTCTGGAGGAACTGGGAGAATGTTTTGGCGGCGGTGCGGATACAGAGGCTGCGTACGAGGCCAAAGAACTGCGGGAAGCTATCCAGCGTTTTGTGCGGGCGCTGCCGGAGCGGGAGGGGAATGTGCTGGTGCGCCGGTACTTCTTTGTCGAGCCTGTGGCGGACATCGCAAAGCGATATGGTCTTACCGAAAACAATGTAATGGTTATACTGAGCCGGACGCGCAGAAAACTGAAAGCCCATCTTTTGAAGGAGGGATACCTATGAACAAAAATGATTTGTTTCGAGCGTTTGACAATGTGGATGATAATATTTTGGAACGGAGCGAGACCCCTGTGGGCCGCCGGAGGGCGCCGGCCTACCGAAAATGGCTGGCACTGGCCGCTTGTCTGGCCCTGACGGTGAGCCTGGTAGGGGTAGCTTTTGCCGCCGAAGCCAGGGAGTATGGCGCGGCGGTAGCGTTCTTTGACGAAAACGGGCTGTCTACCGAGGGCCTGAGCCGGTCAGACGTGAAAGCTGTCTACCGGGATATTACCAGCCAACATTTCACCTATGACAAGACGGCGGAGGTGATTGAGCGGGCGGTGCCGGGGCTGGAGATCTCCCAGCGGGAGCCCACGCCGGAGGAACTGGCGGCGCTGTGGGATCGGAATGTGTGGCGCAGCACCCGGCCGGAAACCGGGATCAGCTACCGTCTGGACTATGCGGAGAAGCTGGACAAAACCCTGGGCTTTGACGTGCTGGATAAGAGCATTCTGGCGTGTTACCGGGACAGCGAATTGCTGTGGACGGCGGAATTCCCTGACCTCTATGTGGAGGGCAGCGTCCACACCTCCGCCGGAACAGCGGTGTGGGGGTACAATGATACCTGGTCCAGCGAACAGCCCAAGTACTCCTGTGTGGCCCGGGTGGACGAGAGCGGGAACATTCTGTGGCAAAAGCAGTTGGAGCATGGCTTTGAGCGGGAATATATCGCCGCCGTGGTGGACAACGGGGACGGCACCTGGGCGGTGTTCAGCCGGGGGGACTTCCGGCACCTCTGCCTGAGCCAGTACGACATGGACGGGAACGAGCTGTTCAACTACGACGCTAAGGTGGGAAACCTCGGCATCTGGAACGTGGTGTGCCTGGGGGACGGCTACTTGGTACAGCTGGGGAACACCACGGACGGCGAGACTGCCCGACTGGTGAAGCTGAGCCGGGATGGAGGCACACTGGACACCTTCATTTACGAAGGGGAGGACTGCGATTACACCATCACCGATATGATCGAGTTTGGGGGCCGGGTGTACCTGTCGGCCTATGCCGTTCCCAAGCAGACAGACAGGGGCGGACGGTATGAAATCGCAGATATCCTGGCCTACCTGTTTGACAACAACATTTGGGAGATTTCCAGCGAGGAGCTGACCCCCATGGTGCGGGATAATTACACAGCGGTGCTGCTGCTGTGCGACCCGGAGGGCGGAGCGCCGGAGACCTTCTACTCCGTCAAGGGTTCCCTGGGCGGAAAGCTGGCCGTCAATGACACCGGAGAACTGGCGTGGGACGTGGAGAGCGTGGTAGACACCTTCTTTTCCCCCGCTACCAGCTCCTTCACCATCGGCGGCACCTGCCAGGTGTTCCGATATACCTTTGATGAGGCCGGAACCCTGCTTCGCCAAGAGGACACAGGCGAAACAGTACCGTATCGTAGATAACACTTATGCAATTTGTCTATGTAGGCACCGCATGGCCTTATGGCTGTGCGGTGCTTTTCATCTGCCGTCAGTCTTTCGCGTAAGCGTCCACGATACGTACTTCCAACTCTCGGTTCCGCTCTAATGCCCTGCGGAGTTCAGGCACTTCCAGCAACCCCTTGGCGTTGGCGATGATGAGGATACGGTTGAGACTGGCCCCCACCCTGCGGACTTCGTAGATCAGCTTCGGCACGTCAACGGAGGGGGCCTCTCGGATGGCAGCGCCGCTGATACACTGACGGATAAACCGCTCACGGGAACCTCTTACCCTGCTGACCTTTTCGTTGAGGTCAGCCAGTTCCTCATCGGACAACCAGACGTTGATTCGGTTTGTTCTGCTTCGCATTGGATTCTCCTTTCTCCGGGGTCATAGGGGCGGCAAGCCCCTGTCAAGCTGAATTGTGGCCCCACAATTCGTTGCTTGCTAAGACTGTACCACTTCCGACCCAACGCATTTTGCAAGTGCGTCCCCGCCGCCCCGGCTGCTCTTTTCAACCGGTGAATTTTGGGAGGACACGCCCAAAGTACGTCACTCGACCCGGCGGACGTCGCCCTCCCGGAGCAGGTTCCGCCCCTGGTTGGCGGCCATAAACCGCTCCAGCGTGTCCCGCCGGATGATTGCCTTCCGGCCCACCTTCAGCACTGGCAGTTTGCCCCAGTCCACCAGCTTCCGCATGGTGTTGCGCCCAATGCCCGTACACTCGGCGGCTTCCTCGATGGTCAGCCCCATTTTAACTGCGCTCATTCTGCACACCTCCTTCTGTTGTGCTTGTTTTGCAACTACAACGTCGTTATTATACTTAAACCGCCGCCATTTGTCAACTCGTTTTAAGGCGCTTCAAAAAATATTTCTGAAAATATATGAAAAATAGGGTTGCAATTCAAACCTGGCTGTGTTATACTCACACTCGATAGGAGGTGAACTTCTTGGATAACGCAGAAATGCTCACTCCAAAAGAGGTAGGCAAACGTATCAAAGAGCGTAGGAACGAGATCGGTATCTCCATGCCGGAGCTTGGACGGCGGGTGGGGGTCAACAAGTCCACCATCCAGCGGTATGAAACGGATGGGGTCAATCCCAACCGCAGCATGATCATCAACGGCTTGGCGGACGCCCTGCAAACCACCCCGGAATGGCTCACGGGTCTGTCCGAGGAAAAAGAAGTCAAAGATGAGGATGGCCGAACCATCTGCGAGGGAGAGGTTTTAGACCATCTGAACAGCTTCTTGGACGCTGTAAGCAGGACAGTACAGCCGGAAGTCCAGCGGCGGTTCCTCACGTCCACACTTTGCCTGCTGATCGACCTGTTCTCCATCACCGCCCAGCACTACGGCAGGACACTGAACGAGATCGACCGGCTGGCCGGGGATGAAGCCCTCAAAAAATCCATCCAGCAGTACACCATCCACGTTGACGACATCATCGTGCCGGTCTATCGCCGGGAGATGGAAGCTCCT
>JAETOP010000013.1 GCA_021771675.1 Oscillospiraceae bacterium
CACGAGTGATGTCAATATGGGACAACAAATTTTTTGAAATTTTCTGAATCCGTGTATTTGCAAGGGTTTCAGGGATTTTGCAAAAATCCGTTTGAGTAAAACGAGTGATTTATAATAGGGACAACATCAAGCATTACTCCCCAAAAATCGTGTGTTTTCAATGGTTTTCGCCACCAGAACTTATCGTACATTCACTGTGTTGTCCCTATTATTACTCACACGTCATATTCGGGATGCTGTACGAATCTCTGTAATTCCACATGATGTTGATGACACCCCCCGGGTATACCGTGATGCTCTGGACAAACTCCTTTAACAACTCCGGTGTCAACTCCCGAACATGGATGTGCCTGCATAACGGATCGGTTGCCTGAAGCATTGACTCAATGGACTTCGCCTCAGCACTTAACTGTTCCAGCTGCTTTGTCAGCAGTACCACCTGTATGCCGGCCTCTGCTTCAACTTCTTTGGCTGCCGCCTTTCTTTGCAGAAACGCTTCCTTTGTCAGATTGCCGCTGATGTATGCTTCATAATCGCGCATCACTTGTGTCTGGCTTTTTTCAACTCTTCGCTTTTGCTTCTGCAATTCATTTTGAAGGGATGTTTGTTCCGAGAGGGCCCCTTTTCGCGCAGCCCTTGCGGTCTGCACCTTTGCGTCCACCACATCGCATTGATTTTGAATCGCCCGAAGTATAACCTCTGCCAGACGTTTCTCCTGTATATGCACATTTGCACAATCCGAATCCAGGGCATATCTCGCGGTAGCACATCGGAATGTCTGATTGCTTTTGCGCCCTTTGTGTAGCTTGTTTCCGCAGCAGCCGCATTTCAAATAAGTGGAGAACAGGCTGGAGGGGCCTTGTGACTTTGATTTCACGTTGCTCTTGATGACTTTCCTGGACTGGAAAAACATTTCCCGGCTTATGATAGCCTCATGTGTGTCAGGAATCACAAGCTGTTCATCCTCCGGCAGTAGCTTTACTTGGTCACTTCCAACTCTCACTACATGGGATTTGAAGGGAACTGTATCGCCTGTATAAATTCGGTTGATCAAAATATTTTTTACAGAATCAAATGACCAATACAAGCTGACCCGATAGTTTCCACGAAACTTCTTCAGATACATGGATGGAGTTTGAATCCCGTCTGTGTTCAGACGTTGGGCAATTTGCGACACTGTAATACCCTCGGATGCCCATTGGAAAATTTTCTGCACCACTCTGGCCGCTTCGGGGTCCACTATAATTGTGTTTTTCTTCTCTCCTTTCCTGTACCCATAGGGAACCGCTCCGTAGACGTATTCTCCATTCAGCTTTTTCATATCGACAGTGCTTTTGATTTTCCTCGATATATCCTTGCTGTAAAGTTGATTGATTAAATTGCGGACTGCCAGTTGCAGGCCCCCGGTGGACTCCCCGTATGCACGGCTGTCATAGTTATCGTTGATGGAAATAAACCGAACATCATACGCAGGAAAGACAAACTCCAGAAAATGTCCCGCTTCGAGATAGTTTCTGGCAAACCGGGAGAGATCCTTGACAATAATCGTTTCAACTTGTTCCGCCTCTACCAGTTTCAAAAGGCGCGCCGCCCCGGGACGGTTAAAATTGGTTCCAGAATAACCGTCATCAATAATCTCTTCAAAGTCGCTGTATTTCCCAAGCTCTGAATGCGATTCGACATATTGCTGGATCAAAAGCCTTTGGGAGCCGATACTAAAACTCTCCTGCCCTTTTCCGTCAATGTCGTCATCTTCTTTCGAGAGCCGAAGATACATGAGCTTCAGTTTCCCGCTATCCAGCATAGCCAGCACCTCCAGCGTCGCTGTCCAGGCACGTTTCAAGTAGCGCATACGGATTGCCATAAGTTGTAGAAATCCGGATGCTTCTATCCTCGAATACAAGTATCCGATCCACCAGTACATCTACAATTTCCCGGTCGATTTTCGGTATCTCCCGATAACACCGGATTGCAGCCAGCCAGGTCTCTGCCGTTCCAAGTGCGGCTTTTATTCTTTCGCACTCTTGGACAGCCTCCTGTTCCTGTTGTTCCAAAAGGGAATGCTCGCTGCGGTATCGTGCCTTGATTCGGATATACTCCTCCCGGTCAAGAACACCCATCGCCACATCCTCTAAAAGCCGGTCCTGCTTGGCCTCCAGGTTCATACGCTGACTGCGGAAACTTGCTAAACGGTTCTGTACGCTGTCAGGCGTACTTTCCATTTTGCGCATCTCTGTAGTCAATCGTTCAATGTCAACTGCAATCTCCACTTGTTTGTCGAGGAAATGTCTCAAGGTATCCATCAGGGTTTCCTGCCGGATGTAATGATTGCTGCACCTGCTATGGTTGGAGTACCGATATTGATTACAA
Source organism: Oscillospiraceae bacterium (assembly GCA_021771675.1). The sequence goes on from JAETOP010000013.1 coordinate 2,371, forward strand.
TTAAAGTAGACTGAAACTGGAGTCGTTTTCCTGCCAGCCAAGATTCCCGCAGTCATTCTTGCCCCACATTCTCCGCAGAACACTTTGCCACGAAAAATATCACGGTAGTCCGGATTTGGATTGTCCAGCGTGTCATATGCGGCCCGACGCTCTAACTCCGCCTGATTGATTTCCTGAACCTGGTCAAACAGCGCCTGTGTCACGATGGGCGGATGTGCGTTAGGAATTATCTGCCACAGTTTTTTAGGACGAGCTTTCTTATCACCGCCCAGCCGCTCCCGAGCAACCTTTCCGTGGATTCGACTGCCGATATAAACGGCATCCCCCGTAAGTTTTCGGATTGTCCCACGAAGCCATAGCGCGTTTTTGAATTTTTCCGCTTTCGTAAGCCCGCGATCATAGCGGATTTTCCCCGGACTGGGTATCCCCTCCTGGTTCAGCACTTTTGCAATCGTATTGAACATCATACCTTCCGCACGCATTTCAAATATGCGCCGGACAACCGGGGCCGTTTCCCCGTCAATCTCAAATGTACCTTTTTCCGGTGCCCTTCGATAGCCATAGGGAACGCTTCCTGAAGATGGCAGGTATTCTCCGCTGTCCATTTTCGCGTGGATGCTGCTTTGAATCCTTCGTGCAGTATCTTTTACATAGGTATCGTTCATAACGAGCTTGAACGGCATCAAAAGGCCATCACGGTCGGAATGAGTATCTTCACTATCATAGTCATCGTTGATGCAGATTAGGCGGACACCCATCTCCGGGAATATCTTTTCTACATACTCGCTGGTCATGATATAGTGGCGGCCCAAACGTGAAATATCCTTAACAATGATGCAGTTGACCTTTTTAGCCCTTAAATCGGCAAACATAGCCTGGAATCCAGGCCGCTTGTAATTCATACCTGTGCAGCCATCATCCACATAAAATGCACCGATTTCAAAATCGCTGTGCTTTTCCAGAAAGGTCAGGCAGATTTTCCTTTGATTCCCAATCGAGTTACTTTCAAGACTGTCTCCATCTTCCACGGAAAGCCGAAGATAAATGGCGGCAATGCAATGAGGGCGGATTTCCGGGATTTCCTGGACAGAGCCTGTATATCTGCTCTTCCGTGCCATTTATACCGCCTCCTTCTTCGCTGTGTTCAGCAGATCATAGATTTCCGCCATTTCATCCCGGAAGTTAAAGTCAATATGCACTTCCCTGTTTTCGTAGACATAGATTCTATCAATCAGTGTAACAACGACCTCACGATCCAATGCAGTGATATTTTGATACTGTAAAAACTGCTCCATCCAGTTGCGGTCTGGAGCCGCTTCCATCTCAGTCTCTTTGCGCCGCTGCTCCAATTCATGTAGAGCCTGCTCTGAAACCTCGATTTGCTGGGTATACCGCTTCCGCATCTGATGATATTCTTCACGATCCACAAGGCCGTCCGTCATAGCCTCGTACAGTTTCATCCGAAATGTCTCGTAGCGTTCTAATTCTTGCGTTGCCTGGGCAATCAGTATATCCAACCGTTTCAGCTTTACGGCCAATAACTCATTGCAGGAAATCTGCTTCAAAAGCGCATCCATCTCTACAATACTCTGTATTTGCCCCTGAATTGCGTGCAGTACCGCTATTTCCAGTTTTTCCTGCGAAATACTGTGGCTGGAGCATCCGCATCCCTTTTTGTTGGTGGAGCATACATAGTAGTAAAACTTTTTTTGACCTCGCGTGACAACACGCCGGCACATGGCACGGTTACAGTCAGGGCAAAACAGCAGCCCCGCAAGCACTTGAACTGTCTTGTGATCCGGTGAAGTCCGGGTATCCCTCTGCATCATTTTCTGAACGGCTGAAAACAGCAGTTCATCAATGATAGGCTCATGGTTGTGCTCCACTACAACCCAATCCTCCGGCTTTCTCTCCCGCATCTTCTTAACTTTGTAATTCGGTGTGCCGCGCTTTCCCTGTACCAGTTCTCCAACATAAACCGTATTTGTAAGGATTTTTCGCACAGTCATGGCTGTCCATTCTGCCCTCTTTGACGATTTGAAACCGCTTTGATACCGCAGCCCCAACTGCTTTTTGTACTCAGAAGGCGGCAAAACGCCCATGCGATTCAAATTGTCGGCAATGGCCTGTTGACTATAGCCTTGCATTTTCAGTGTAAAAATGTTACGAACAATCTCGGCGGCATAGTCATCAATGACCAACTTGTGCCGATCCTCAGCAGATTTAAGGTATCCATAGCTTGCAAATGCGCCCAAGAACTCGCCCTGGCTTCTTTGCAGTCGAAATTGCTCTCGGAGCTTTTTGGATAATTCACGGCATTGAGATTCATTTATGATATTTTTGACGGGGATCAAAATGTCGTCTCCTTGACTGCGGTGGTCACTGTCCACATCATCATTGATTGCGATAAACCGCACGCCCTTGTCCGGAAACACCATCTCCAAATACTTTCCAGTCTCAATATACTCTCTGCCCAATCTGGAGAGATCCTTCACTATGACACAATCAGCTTTGCCGGATTCGATTGCCTCCATGACAGCACAAAAGCCGGGGCGATTATAGTTCGTCCCGGTGTAGCCATCATCATATGCCTCTCCCACAAGTTCAATATCAGCATGAGTAGCGGCATAATTCTGTATTAACTTTCGCTGGTTAGAAATACTATCGCTCTCATGTGTAGCATAATCATTCTTTGAGAGCCGATAATATGCCATGGAACGATATATTTTCTCTGGATATAGTGCCATCGTCAAACCTCCTAATGGAATCATCAGGAAATTCGTTTCCGGTACCTATCCCTGGCGGCTGACCAAGCCACCTCCATTGACTCTGTTATTATCCTATATTCAGGGCAATTTGTCAATCGAAAAAGGGATGGTGCTTTTTCCCATATTCACTTTAAGTTAGAAATATAGGACTTCAAACGATCCTGTAAACTGACATCGGTATCGGCGTATCCGATTGTGACCACAATATCACCGTCAAGGTAACAGTATGGATTCCCGATCTGTTCCACATAGCTCTTGATACGCTCTTGCTGCGGCAGCGTCATATCAATACTCACACCGCTAATATCACGAAGGGAAGACTTATCAATACCTTTCCTATCAATCCCCGAACGCATATCCATATTTCTCACTCCTTCCATTTCAATTATTTCCCAGCATATTGTCAAATATACGATGTCACGGCAAATCGCCATGACCTCTTTGGCCGATTGCATGACTGTGTTTATGTGACAACCTGTTCCCGGCCCATTTCCTGCGCCCTCACTCCAGACCGCGTATTGTCAGGTAGCCGCTGTGCGGCATTTCAGCGGCGGGTGCGCAGGATGCACACTGTCCGCCGCTCCTGTATAACCTCCGGGACAGGGTATGAGGCCCGGCCGATGCTTCAGCATGGCAGGGTTTTTTCAAGGTGCGCTGCCTGCCGCTGGGGAACGGCAGAGCATGAACCGGGTTTTTCCCGTCTAAAAATAAACAGATGCGAGCACGCTGTTTTCTGCAAAGAAAAAGAAAAACAAGATATAGAATATTCTCGTTGACAATCTCTATATCTTGTGGTATGCTAACCATGTAATTGATTTTTGTGCGCCTCCCTTCGGGGATAGCTGGGCTTTGCCTAGTGATCGGAGCAATCCGAATTGCACACGTTGTTAAGTTTGTATGTGTTGCCAGTAGTATTACTGCGCCTAAATGGCCGGTAGCTGCTGGCTTCTTGCTTTTTCTGGGAGTTTTCCCACCTATGCGAGAATGACCGATGCCGTCAACCCGACGGGCAAAACTGACGTTCAGTTTTAGGTCATTCTCGCTTTTTTCTGCCCAAACGCCGCAAGGCTTTGAGGATAAATCAAATTTTGGAAGGAGACAGGCTATGAAACGCAAAAGATTCTGGAAACCGGGAGGTCATCCCAGGCGTGCGGCGGGCTCCATGAGGCTCAGCCGCAGGAAGAACCAGCAGACGGCATCGAAGATCGCTGTTCCCAGGAAGGAGGCTGCTGCACTTGGCACAGGCCGCTGAATATCAGCCGTTGGTGCTGGTGGAAACGGCTGATCTGTCAAGGGAAGAATGGCTCGCGTACCGCCGTCAGGGACTTGGCGGCAGTGATGCGGCGTCTGTCCTGGGGATCTCCCCATTTCGGACGGCGATGGACCTCTACTACGACAAGCGGAACCTTCCTATCGAGGACGATGAAGGAAACTGGGTCGCTATGGAGGTCGGGACTCTGCTGGAGGATTTGGTGGCCCGCATTTTTGCGAAAAAGACCGGGCTGAAAGTCTACCGGCGCAAGTGTATGTTCCAGCACCCGGCTCACCCCTGGATGCTGGCCGATCTGGATTTTCTTGTGGAAATGCCGGACGGCAGCACCGCAATTCTGGAGTGCAAGACCACCAACTACAACGCCCGCGACAAGTGGGAGTACGACGGGAAACCGATTGTTCCTGTGTACTATGAATCCCAGGGACGGCACTACATGGCGGTGATGAACCTGAACCGGGTCTATTACTGCTGCCTCTATGGAAACAACGAGGAAGAGGTCATCATCCGGCATATTGACCGGGACATGGACTATGAATCGGAACTGATTTCTCTGGAGGAGGATTTCTGGCTCAACAATGTCCAGGCCCAAGTGCCGCCGCCCTATTTTGAGGACGATGGTGAATTGATCCTGGAGAGCCTGCGCCGGCTGATGGGGCCATCCTCAAAGGATACTCCGCCTGTTCTGCTGACGCCGCCCCAATCCGCGAAGATGTTTCGGTTCCTGGAGCTGCAAGCAGAGAAAAAACGGCTGGATGCGGAATCAAACCGGCTCAAAGCCGAGATGGACCGCATGAAGGCGCTGATTGTGGCCGACATGGGAAGCAGCTGTACCGCCGTCTATGAGGACGCCAGCGGCAGCTATACCGTGACATTCAATCCCAGCTACAAAGAAAGCATTTTGAAAGACAGTCTGCTGCGGCTGAAAGAGCGCCACCCGGAGATCTACACGGAATATGTCTCAATTTCCGAGAGCAGGCGGTTCAATGTGAAACGGGCCGAGCCGAAAGCGGCGTAAGCCCCAGGAGGTATGACTATGAGCATTGTCGCGGCATTTGACAGGGTGCTTTTCTGCAACCCTGCCAGCAAATACTGCGTCCTGCGGCTGAAAACCGCAGACATGATGATCCCGGAGGATGCCCGAAGTCCCTATACCTTTGGCGACCATTTGATTCGGTTTACCGCTGTCGGGTATGACCTGCCCCAGACGGATTCCATTAAGATGGAGCTGGAGGGAACGTGGACAAAGGGCAAATATGGCTGCCAGCTTCAGGTGGACAGGTGGCATGAGATCGTGCCCCCCACCATTGAGGGCATCCGGGGCTATCTGTCCTCCGGTCTGCTGAAAGGTATCGGTGAGAAAACGGCCGACGCCATTATCCAGCGGTTCGGCGTTCAGTCCCTCTATGTTCTGAAGCACCAGCCGGATAAGCTGCTGGAAATCCGGGGTATCACCGAGGAGCGGCTGGATGAAATCAAGGCTGGCTATGCGGAAAGCAAAGCCATGCGTGATATTATGACACTTCTGGCCCCCTTCAAGGTGACACCCACCACGGCCATGAAAATCTATGAGCATTTCGGCCCGGACGGCGTGGAACTGCTGCGGAAAAGCCCGTTTCGGCTGTGCCAGATTCCCGGCTTTGGGTTTAAGCGGGTCGATGCCATCGTACAGAAATCTGGCGGCGACCTCCATGACCCTATGCGTGTCCAGGGGGCGCTGTTCTATACGCTGGAGAAATCCCGCACAGAGAGCGGCCATCTCTACCTGGAGGCGGAGGCACTGGTTAAGGCAGCCCTCTCATTGCTGAATGAAAAAATCCCCCAGCTTGACCTGCGCCTGAACCGGCAGCAGGTGGAGCAGGAGTTGAAGGCAATGATTATGGACAATGTGGTAGTTGCCAACAAGGGCAACATCTATCTGCCCCATGTGTTCACCCAGGAGAGCGAAACCGCCTGCAAGGTGGTACAGATGCTCCTGGAGGTGCCGGAGCCGGTCAGACTTGCCCCTGTCATGGAGCAGATCAGGGGCCGGTTAGGTATCCAGCTGTCGCCCAGGCAGTATGAAGGTGTGGAGATGGTGTTTCAGCATAACTTGTCCATCATCACTGGAGGCCCCGGTACTGGTAAGAGTACCATTTTGAAGGCTGTGATCGAGGCGTACCAACGACTTTATCCCAAAAACATCATTAAGCTGGGCGCACCGACCGGTAAGGCCAGCCGCCGTATGGCGGAAACCACAGGAATGGACAATGCCCAGACTCTGCACAGCCTCCTGGGCCTCCACGGTGAGGACGCCGGGTGGCAGAAGAAGCAGGAGCTGGAAGCTGACCTTCTGATCGTGGACGAGTGTTCCATGATGGATATGTGGCTGGCTTATCAGTTGTTCTCCCGGTTGAGGCCGGGTATGAAGGTGCTCTTGGTAGGCGATGCCGACCAGCTGGAAAGCGTCGGCGCAGGCAGTGTGTTCCGGGAACTGATTGAGTGCGGTCTGGTGCCGGTGACGGTGCTTGACCAGATTTTTCGCCAAGCCAAGGACAGTCTGATTGCCTATAATGCCAAGTTTGTCAAGGAGGGCAAGTGTGACCTGTATTATGGGCGAGACTTCGCTTTTATCCAGGCTGACTCTCAGGAAGAAGTTGCGGAGCTGATCCGCCAAGTCTACCGGAACGAGCTGGGACAAACCAGCATGGAACAGGTACAGATCCTCTCCCCCTTCCGTTCGGAGGGCGCCGCTTCCGCCAATGGGCTGAACGAGGCTATCCGGGAGGAGGTCAACCCGGCAGAACCAGGCAAGCCCGAGGTTACATTTGGCGGAAAACTGTTCCGGCTACATGACCGGGTGATGCAGGTGAAAAATGACTACAACATTATTTTGCATGACCGGGCCAATGAGCCAATCTCCATGGGTGTATTCAACGGTGAGATTGGGGTGGTGTACGCTATCCGATCCGGCACGGTCGTTGTCAATTTTGATGGCCGGTTTGCCGATTACCCGTTGGAGAGCCTGGGGGAGCTGGAGCTCTCCTATGCCTCTACCATCCACAAGGCCCAGGGCAGTGAGCATGAGGTGGTCATCATTCCGATGCTCCCGGCTCACAAAATTTTGCTGTCAAGGAACTTGTTCTATACGGCCATTACCCGCGCCAAAAAGCGGGTAATACTGGTGGGACATAAAAAAGCGCTGTATATGGCAATCCGCAAGAGCAGCAATGGAAAACGCAATACCCTGTTGGGGGAACGTATTACTTTGTATCACCGTGCTCGGACTCGTTTGCCCGCGCCGGAGCGTGAACTGAAAAATGCCGGTTAAAAGAGGGATGCACTATGCAGAAAAAGGCATGGGTATCTCTTGTTTATTTTAATGAGAGGAGTTTGCAAAAATGAACGAGAAGAAAAAATCGCTGCTCACCACTGTCCCCGCTGCCAGGGAACTGCGGAAGGTGCCGGGGTTCGACCCGCTGAAGTACCTGCGCACGGTTTCCAAGGATGGGGAAAAGGTGCTGAAACTGGATCTCTGCTACAAGAAGGTGTGGTTCCGGCTGGCCTGCCCCAACGGGCGGATGTGCCTCAATCCTCTGCGGATTACGGATCAGATGGCGATCTTCGAGGCTAGGCTCTACGCCAACAGGGAGGACAACACCTCCCTTCTTGCCAGCTTCACCTCTACGCAGATGGCCCGGAATGTCCCCGGCGGCCTGTATATCCGGGCGGCCCAGGACGAGGCGCTGAATGAGGCGTTGGATAACGCCGGCTTTGGCATCCAGCTGTGTGACGTGGCCCAGGTATCTGATGGCAGCGGCTTTGGTTCCGAAATCCCTCTGTCTCAGGTAGAGGCATATTCGCAGACCACGACCTCTGCCGGGACTCCGGTGTTGGAAGCGGAACCTTTGAAAGCCTCTGAACCGGCTGCTGTGTCTGTGGAAAAGGCCGCGGAAGAGTTGAATGCCGCAGATGTGTCTGAACCGGACGCAAACGACGAGCCTGGCGCCCCTGTGCAGACTGCCCAGGAAGCGACCGTGGTCAACGCCGCAAACGAGGCTTCGGGCCAGGAATCTGCCGCCGAGCTGCCGACCGAGGAAGTTGCGGAAACTGCCCCCATTGAGGAAGCTCCTGTTTTCCAGGAAGAGGCTTCCGCAGCCAGTACGTCTTCCACCCCGGAGAATGTAACTGTGCTGCCTATGGCCTCCTCCGCTGAACTGGATGCTGAGGCTGAAAACGGTGAAACCGCCAATCATGCGGTGGAGCCGGCTGCTCAGGGCGGCTACACGGACGACATGACTGTGGAGGAAATCTGCGAACACATGACGATGGAGGAGGCCCGAGACATCCTGGTTCCGTTGGGGACCTGCAAGGGGTGGACGCTGGGCCAGGTGCTTGACCGCCGCCCGACCAGCCTGAGATGGTATATGATTGGCTGCCAGGATGCCAGCAACATCCTGAAAGCCGGGGCAACTCTGCTCTGGAACTACCGTCAGACGCAGAAGGCCAGCTAACTCAGATCCGGCCCGCCGGACCGATGGAAGGAACTGATTCCTATGGACTACAAGGCAACAGATTTCCCCTTTACCATCATGGACGTGGCCTCCCTACTTCACCTGAACATCAGGCGGAGGGGAGCCGGTCATGTCTATGTAGACTGTCCCATCTGCGGTGACCGTCGAGGGAAGATGAACCTTAATCTGACCAAAAATGTTTGGCGCTGCAACTATTGCGGTGAGGGTGGCGGGATGCTGGCCTTGTACGCGAAGGTCTATGAGATCAGCAACTCGGATGCTTACAGCCGTATTTGTGATGCTTTACAGACTGGCGGCCATGCACCGGAATACCAGCCAAAGGGCAGGGCGGTTTACTCGAAGGAAACTCCGCAATCCGAGCGGGCCAGTTTACAGGTGATCCATCATACACTCTCTGCGTTGATGGAAATTCTGACCTTGACACCCACCCACCGGCAGCATCTGCGGGCCAAGCGCGGACTGACAGATGAACAGATCGACCGGTATGGCTTCAAGAGTACCCCGCCCCCCTATCTCTGCCGCTCCATCACTGAACGGCTGATGTCGCAGGGGTGTACGGTACAAGGGGTCCCGGGTTTCTACGTGAATGATGCGGGAAAATGGACAGTCAAATTTCACCAGAGGACATTCGGGATTTTAATTCCTATCCGCAGCGTGGAGGGACTGCTCTGCGGTCTCCAGACCCGTCTGGACAAGCCCATTCGGGATAAGGACGACCCGCCGGAAAAGTCCGGGATAAAATATCTCACGCTGTCCTCCACAGGTAAGAACCTGGGAACTACATCGAAATGTCCAGTCCACTTTGTGGGTGATCCATGCTCCCGAGTCGTCTATGTAACTGAGGGCGCTTTGAAAGCGGATATTGTTCACGCTCTGACTGGCCGCTCTTTTGCCGCTATGATTGGGGCAAACAATACCGCCGGACTGGATGAACTGTTCGCATTTTTAAGGAAGAACGGCACCGAGGAAATCATTGAAGCCGAGGATATGGACAAGTACAGCAACGATATGGTCAGCAAGGGGGCGTCAAAAATCTGCCAGCTGGCAGTCAGACACGGTATGACGTGCCGACGGCTGGTCTGGAATCCAAACTACAAGGGGATCGACGACTGGCAGTTGGCGCTGCATAGAAAAAGTGAGGTGCGAAAGGAGGATGTGACCATAAATACGGAACAGCAGACCCAGCTGTTCCGGGTCTATCAGCTGGATTTGGATGGGACAAAAACCTACCCCTTTGCGTTCCGCGGCATCAAGACAATGCACAAGGCCGGTTATCAGCAGCCGCCGGCGGCAGATTACCGGCTGGTCTACGATGGGACAATCACCTGCGCAAAGGACGCAGACCCCAAGGATGTGCTGGATCTCATTTACATTCGCTGCAACGATACCTTCCCCGAGGGCTATCAGGGGCACAGTTTGTCCATGTCCGATGTGGTGGAGTTGTATGATAAGGAGAACAGGAGCTATTTCTACTATGACGAGGCAGGCTTTGCCCCCGTACAGTTTTCCCCAGGGCTGGCAAAACCCCGCCCGAAAGGGGATTACGGCGTATAAAGGGAAGGAAGAACAACTCAAGGAAATGAGCTTGTTTTGCCAGGCGCTGGGTGCGGAGGTACAATATCACCCACTGCACCGCTATTTCACAGCGATGTTTTGGGATGGATGGGATCTGGCCTACAATGAAGGCCCCGCTCTCGCCATCCAACAGAAAATCCAAAGAAGAACTGCTCAGTATCCGGATTTAGTGTGCTACTGCTTTGACCCATTCAGCACCCTGATCTATGCGATTTGAGCAAAATGAGAAGAGGGACACAGTACCGGCTGCAGCTGGTCTGTGTCCCCTTCTATTAAAATCAAACAGGAGGTTTTTGCCATGGGAGTTTTTTCTGAAATGAGCATGGAGCAGGAATATGGCGACAGCCCGACTTCTGCAAACATTGTCCCGCCCGCTCCCGCGGAGCCGGAAACGCCCGCCTGGGATGAACCAGCAGTGACCGCGCCTCTCGCTTTCGAGGAGGAGCCGCACCAGCAGACGGAGCCGGAGACTGCCCCCGACGCCTTGATTCAGGTCAATGGCGCGCCGGATGGTGAGCAGACTGTGCCCCAAGGTTCTGCTGCGGCTGAGACCAGCGATGATACAGTAGCTGAAGATGACAAGCGGAAGGCCCATGAAGCTGCCGAGGCCCAGCGCAAGGCGGATTGGGAGGCAAAGCAGCAGCAGAAAAAAGCTGCTTTGCAGGCAGAATTGGATCGCCTGGCCGCTATGAGCGACGACGAGGTGATGCTTGCTTCTATGAAGCGCGTGAGCGCCGACACGGAACGGCTCACCCGCCGCAACATGAAGGATTGTGTGTCCGAATACATCCAGACGAAATGTTTGGAGGACCCGGCTTTCGCCCGCCGCGTTGGGCACCCGCGCAAGAGCATGATCCACTGCATCTGGTATATTAACCGCAAGGCCAGGGAGTACATTGAGCGGGAAATGAAGGACAACGATGTTAAGCCTGAGAATGGCGTCTATGGCAGCGATGTCCCGGACGATCTCTGCTACCAATGGGCGGTGGATTACTTCAACGATCCTGATGCGAAGGAAGATCAGGAAGAGGAAGAGAAGTTTGTACCCAAGCCTTATGCTGGCGGCACTGCGTCCAAGGGCAAGAGCAGCAAGCAGGCCAAGGGTAAGAAGGGAGATAAGAAAGCTGCTACTCCGAAGAAGGCTGCCGAGAAAGAGTCCCCGAAGAAACCAGCTGAAGATGACAGCCAGCTCAGTCTGCTGGGGGTGGCATAATGAGCGGAATTGATAAGAAAGCCTGCCGCCAGTTTTTGGAGCCTGGTTTGGCACCTAATTCTGACTGCGGCCTGTTCCTTGTTCCCAAGTTGAAATACATCATCCGCACGGCGGTAAAAATTGTCGGCCATCGGCGTCTGCTGATTTTGTGCCTGTATGCCAGGGGGGATACCCCTGGCGACAGGCCGAGGTTGGCCTACACCGCATTTCAAGCCAGCGACAGCTTCATTACCTACGACCATCAGCCGGACTCAAAAACCGTATGGCGGACGGCCATGCTGGAGAATCTGGAGCGGAACTACCAATTTTTGACGGAGAAATGTGCTTTTTATTCCAGGCCGGACGAAGTGCGAGTGATCAACTTCTGCAAACCTCATGTGGCCGTGCAGCTTTGCGACACTGGTTTCTCCGCTATTTCTCATATGCAGCAGCAACTTCGTGATAAGGAAACTCTGCAGCGGCAGAAGAATCGGGAACGGAGGATCAGGTCTCGATTGAGTGGGCTGAACCCTCTGCCCTGTGATCTGGAGGACTGGCTGCGGCGTAAAGTATTGCCAGCCTACTTCTTTTATGATTATAAGAAGGGGAAAAAGTCTGTTCATGGTTTATGCAGTGCCTGCGGTCAGGAAATCGAGCTGACCGGGGTGCGGCACAACGCCGCTGGCATCTGCCCTCACTGTGGCCGGGAACTCACAATGAAGTCGAACAAGAAGCGTGGGTATATATGGGATCGTGTTACCGCAACGGTGGTTCAGCGTTTTCACGGCGACAGCCTGATTATCCGAATTGTCAAGGCGTATCACGACTTTCCTAAAAACAGGCCGGTGGAAATGAACTGCTATGAGGAAACCCGGATCATCATTGACCCACAGAAAAACGGTGCGCTTGGAGAAGAAGTCTATCACCATTCGAGTGACTCCGTTGGCATTACTCGTTGGAAAAAGGGGTATCCCCCTGTGACATATCTTTTTCAGCGAAATTTCAATGCGGAGACCTGCGGGTTTCTCTATTGCAAAAACCTGAGCAGAGCATTAAAAGGCACTCCGTGGCAATATTGCCAGCTGCGTGAGTTTTATGAAGGTGTCCATGACCAAATGGAGGTAGGGCCCTACCTGATCTCCTATCATAAAATCCCTGCCATAGAGTTTTTTGTCAAACTAAAACTCTTTTGGCTTGTAACCCATGTAGTTTATAGGCGTGGCGGGGAAAAGGACATCAATCTGAATGGTAAAAATTTGAGAGAGGTGCTTCAAATCGATCCCGCCGACCTGCCTTGCCTCCAAAAACCGGGGGCGGATATCCGTGAGCTACGGCTGATCCGTATCCTTCGGGCGGCAGGCCATCAACCCAGCGAGGAATTTTTCTCATGGGTGAATGCAAATGAACTCACAGAAATGAATCAGCTTGCCCTTGCTCTGAACAATACCACTCCGCACAAACTGATGCGTTACCTCGATCAACTGTTTTCCAAATTGAAAAAGGACACTTATCGAGGCTGTGCAGGGGTTTTATCTGACTACAGCGACTACCTGGGATTTTGTGAACAGCTTCAATACGATCTGAAAAATGAGTTTATCCTGTTCCCTAAAAATTTCAAGAGAGCACATGACCAGGCCAATGACTTGATAAAACAGCATCGAGTGGAGCAGTATGATCCGCAAATCGCAGCTATGCAGAAGGAGCTGAAAGATCGGTACCAGTTTAAGTCTGACGGCCTTATCGTGCTGCCGCCCCATTCCGCACGGGAAATCGTTGTGGAGGGGCAAAAGCTCCGTCACTGTGTCGGCGGCTACGCCCAGAGCATGGCAGAAAAGAGAACTATTATTCTGTTCATCCGGCAGGAAGCCAAACGGAACAAGCCGTTTTTCACTGTGGAGGTACAGGGTGATAAAATTCGTCAGGTACGGGGTTCTAACAATCGCAAACCTGTACCAGAGGTCAGCGCATTTTTGGACAAGTGGAAGAAGAAAAAACACTTGGACGATGCCGCATAATGATGAAATGACAGGGTGTGCTTCACATGAGGCGCACCCTGCCTATACAAAGAAAGGATTTGAGTACAATGACCATAACAATTCCTCAGCGCAATTCTTTGGTGCAGGAGTATCTCTGGTGCATCGACAGCGTGATCAAGCAGAACTATTCTTTAATTGAGGCGGCTCACCTGGACAGGGACGATGTGTACCAGTCCCTTGCCGTGCGGCTAATCCGGGCCGTGGAGTTGTACGACCCTGATAACAAGGCCGGTAAGACCTTGAAGAACTACATCTTTATGAGCCTGCGCTATGCGTTGCGCACCTGCGGCGGCTCTCAGGCACGGTATGGGTTCCGGGAGGCCCCCTATTTCCTCCCGAACGCAGTGGTATCTATGGAAGCGTTGGAAGAAGCTGATCCGTATTGGGAAATGCGGATCGCGGCTTAAATCAGAAGGAGGCTATGCAAATGAAGCAGCTTGGTAATTTGGCGCTTGTCTGCGCTCAGCGGCGCTCTGTCCTGTTTATGGTGGAGAGCGGCGAGGTGCGTGTCACCGTCCGCAAGGCTCCGGGAAGCCCCAGTTTCTACCTGCGCTGGGACGATGATAAGAAGATCGAGGAAGTTATCCACGAGTTGAACTTTGGGAAATACAGAAACTATTGATGGGAGGCATCATAATGGAGCAATCTAAGATCGCACAGCAACAGGAGCTGAACGCCCTGCTCAATCAGTACCGGCATGAGTATTACAACCTGAACGCGCCCACCGTGAGCGACGAGGTATATGACCGGCTCTTTGACAAGCTGAGGGAACTGGAGCAGACTACCGGTGTGCAGATGGCAAACTCCCCCACCCAGACGGTAGGCTGGCCGGCAGTCAGCAAGCTGGAAAAGACCATCCACATCGTTCCCCTGCTCTCGTTGGACAAGACGAAAAGCAGTGCGGAATTGGTGTCTTTTATGGGTGACCAGCTGATTATGCTGATGCTGAAGCTGGACGGCCTGACAGTCAAGCTGACCTATGAGGGCGGTGTTCTGGTGGAGGCAGCTACTCGGGGCGATGGCAACGAGGGCGAGATCATTACGCATAATGCCTGCGGCATTACAGGCATTCCCACGCAGATTCCCTACAAGAGCCGGTTGGTGGTCACGGGTGAGGCATTCATCCGCCCCAGCGATTTTGAGGCGCTGAAAACGACTCTGCTGGACAGTACGGGCAAGCCGTATAAAAATGGGCGCAATCTGGCCGCTGGCTCCGTCCGGCTGTTGAATGCCGCCGACTGTAGGGAGCGCCGTGTTACCTTTATGCCTTTCAATGTTCTGGAGGGCTTTACGGGGAAAACGCGCAAATCGGACAAGCTGTACTATTTGCCGGCGCTTGGCTTTGATCTCTGTAAATTCATGGTCGCCAACCGGCCGCTGAAGCAGGCAGAAATCGACGATGGTATCCAGCAGTTGAGAAAATACGCTGAGGACAATGACATTCCGATTGATGGGATCGTGATGACCTATAACGACATCGCTTACTCCAAGACCTGTGGGCGCACCGGCCACCATTACAAGGACGGCCTTGCCTTCAAATTTGAGGATGACCTGTTTGAAACCAGGCTCCAGTACATCGAGTGGACGCCCAGCCGCACAGGGGAGATTGCCCCGGTAGCGGTCTTTGAGCCGGTGGAAATCGACGGCTGTACCGTTTCCCGGGCCAGTCTGCATAACCTCTCCTTCATTGAGGGCCTGGAGCTGATGCCGGGGAACCGGGTTCTGGTGTCCAAGCGGAACATGATTATTCCTCATGTGGAGGAAAATCTGGACCGGGGCGGTTTCTGTATGGAACAGGCCATTCCCGGTCAGTGCCCCTGCTGCGGCCAGCCCACCCGTATCCATAAGAACGACGGCACCAAGACGCTGTTCTGTGACAATCCTGCTTGTGAGACTCGCCGCCTGCGGCAGTTCGTCCACTTCGCCAGTCAAAAGGCAATGGACATTGAAGGACTGTCCGAGGCGACGCTGGAGCGGCTGGTTGGCAAGGGATGGCTTCACAGCCCGATGGACATTTACCGTCTGAATGAGCATCAGACAGACATTGTGAAGATGGACGGCTTTGGGGAGAAATCCTGGCAGCGCCTGTGGGATGCCATTGAGCGCAGCCGGGAGACAACCTTTGAGCGGTATCTGATCGCTATGGACATCCCCATGATCGGCAACACCGCCAGCCGCACGTTGGCCCGGCAGTTCCACAGCAGCCTGGAGGAGTTCGAGGAGGCCGTTTATGGTCAGTTTGACTTCAAACAGCTACCGGACTTCGGTGAGACGCTGCATCAAAATATCTATCAGTGGTTCCGGGAGGAGCAAAACTGGGATATTTGGCTGGGCCTTCGGGAGCTGGTACATATCGCGCCGCCTGCTGCACCGGAGGACGCAGCGGTGAAGGACAATCCCTTTGTAGGAAAGACTGTTGTGGTCACCGGCAAGGTGGAGCCTTACACCCGTGGAGAAATCAATGCGAAGATTGAAGCTCTGGGCGCTCATGCGGGCAGTTCGGTGAGCAGCAAGACCCACTACCTGGTCTGCGGCGAGAACGCCGGGAGCAAACTGGAGAAGGCCCGTTCCCTCGGTGTGACTGTGCTGACGCCGGCGCAGTTCTTCGAGATGGCCGGGGTATAGGTGACAAGTGGAGCGGGAGGGAACGGTATGGTTCCCTCCCGCTTCTCCAACAATATTTTATCAGATGGAGGTGTGATGACCATAAATCAGTATGAGCAGTACATCCAGAAAAAAGGCTGGGATGACCGGTTCCGGTATATGCTGTTGGATCGGATGCGCAGCGACTGTGACTATTTTCTTGGTAACGGGCAAATCTATGGCAACCATCTTTGGGCTGGAAATGTCACAGACCAAATCGGGTATATGAAAGCCCTGTGGGATAGTTTCCCGGAGGATGGAAAACCTGAGTGGCTGACCATGGAGCAGATTTTGAATTATGAGCAGGAAATGCTTGCTCTACTGGCGGAAAAAAGTGGAGGTAGGCATGGATAAAGTAGTAGTCGGACGGCCTGTCGGCGGTATCGCAATCAATTCAGAACTGGAGTTCATTTTGGATACAGAAGGTTCCGTGCAGTACTTTGATTGTATTGAGCAGGCCAAGGACGTTCTCCGGCAAGACGGTATATCTGAAGAAGATATTTGTTTTTTCACTTTCTTGCACAGCTGCGGAGTCTGCCGCCGCTGTGGAGCCCCCCTGTTCCCGAGTCTGATGGAGGGATATACCTGTCAATGCTTTGACTGCGATGAAGATTTCTATTCCTTTGAACAAGATTCGTTTTCCACTCAGGAACAAAATACATAATAGAAAGGATACTTGAAATGGATTCTTTGACAACTGCTTTTTATGACGTGATGTACCAGTACCGCCTCCCCTTCAGTCCGGAGGGTGTGGCGGCCAATTTGACCGCATGGCGGGAGAACAAAACGCCTCTGGTGGAATTGCTGCGTCGGCATCCCAACTGGAATGAGCAGGAACTGGCGGTGGTCTTTGACTTCGCGGAGAGCCGGGAGATCGACCACAACTCCGTGGACGAAAACAAGTTCGAGATGATCATGCTCGCCCATGACGCCGGGCTGGACGACATCAAACTGTCCGATTTCCAAGCTGCGCTGGATGCGGCCACAGCGGATTACGCTACGGTTCCGGATGTAAGCCGGCTGGAAACCATTCGGACACGGGGCCATATCAAGTGCGCCGAGGGCCAGAAGGCCAGTCGGATCATCAACCGGCTCTGCTGCAAGTTTGGCCTGGATCAGTACCAGGTTGAGCGGGTGCAGGGAGAGCATGGGGACAACCCCACCACCGTGATGGTCAAGCCCTACAATGCGATTTTTGCCCGGCTGGCAGATTCTCTGAATCCTGTCCAGATCCCCAAGACTGGAATTTTGTCCGTTCATCCCTGCGATTTTTTAGAGATGTCCAGCCAGAAAAATTCCTGGCAATCCTGCCATCGTTTGAATGGCGGCGGCTACCGTGCTGGGTGCCAGTCCTATATGTGCGATAGTGTCAGCATGATCTTTTTCACCGTGGATGATAATATCAAAGCGGATTTCTACCATGCTCCCCGTCTGACAAGGCAAATTTTCTGCTATAAAGATGGACTTCTCCTCCAATCCAGACTCTACCCTAACAATGAGGATGATGTCCGGAAGTTGTACCGTGGGCTCGTACAAGGCGCAGTCGCTCAGTGTCTTGGCGTTCCTAATTTATGGAGCGTGAAGAGCAAGCGTGAGGAAACCCAGGCGCTTTTGGAGACCGCAAAACATTCTTTGCATTATCCAGATTACGAATACAGCTATGGCGTAGTTTCACTTTTGAACGGAACACCATCGGCGCAAAAGATTGTGATTGGCAGCCGGTCGCTATGTACCTGCTGTGGGCAGCCGCATGACTATTCCAACGCCTTGAAATGTAGTTCATGCAAGTCTGTTGTCGTCTGCAAGGAGTGTGGGCGTGTTGTTCCGACCGACGAGGCCCACTACATGGAGGAAGCCTTTTTCTGCCGGGACTGCGTAACGCGATGTGAAATGTGCGGCTCCTGGATACGAGGTGCTGAGATACATCAAGCCATCAACAGGAGCGGGCGCATTGTCCGCCTGTGTGAACACTGCCACACATCCGCAACAGGAACCTGCGGTCTGTGCAGCAGCCGGGAAATCTGCCAGATCATTAACGCCGGGCGCTTTTGCCCGCATGTGGAATACGCCGCGGCAGCCGCCGCATGATGGGAGGTACAGAAATGGGTCAACAGGTTTTACAGGGGCAGCTCCATACCTTGGAGTTCGAGCAGATCTTTCAGCTTTCCCAGGGCAACTTGAAAGAGGCTCTGGTGGGTGAGCTGAAGGCGCTGGGTTATAAGCCCAAATCCCGAAAGGGGTATCTCTATGCCTCCGGCGAACTGCCGGTCATGCTGATCGCCCACATGGACACCGTTCACCGCCAGCTGGTGCAGCATATCTGCTACACCGGGGATGGCCGTGTGATGATGTCTCCGGAGGGCATCGGCGGGGATGACAGGGCTGGGGTCTACATGATCCTGCGGATTTTGCAGGAGGCCAAGTGCCACGTCCTGTTCTGTGAGGACGAGGAGGTTGGAGGCCAGGGCGCCCGGAAATTTGAACGCTCCAGCATCCGCCCGGAGGTCAATTACCTGATTGAACTGGACCGGCATGGTGGGAATGACGCAGTATTCTACGGCTGCAACAACCGGGAGTTTATCAAATTTATCTGCGGTTTCGGTTTTGAGGAAGCCCGGGGAAGTTTCAGCGACATCTCCGTTGTTGCCCCGCACCTGGATGTCGCCGCAGTCAATATCAGTGCTGGTTACTACAACGAACACCGCCAGCATGAGTATGTGCGGTTGGATCAGATGGAAGAAAATATCTCCCGGGTTCGGGAAATCGTTCTGACCAGCACGGAGCGGTTTGCTTACAGGGGGCTGTACTCCAGTCCCTCGGTCGGAGGCTTTTGGGGCGAGGAAATGACCTTATGGAATATGCGGTTCAACTCCCGAAAGGGACCACAGCCGCTGATGGAACTGTCGGATGACACCCACCTGATGATGGGAAGCCATGAGATGGGATGCGGAAGATCCCACTACATAGACAGAAAAGGGAATGTTTATCTCTATCTGTCTGAGTTGAGTGCGGCAGTGCTGATCGACGGAGCCTGTGCATATTCCGATACCGGGGAGCCGCTGCCCTTTGACAGCAGGCTCACTCAGGATATTCGCGTCATGGAGTACGATGAGGCAATGGAACTGCTGCGCGCCGGGTAAAATGGTATCGGGGGCCGTCACTTTTGTGGCGGCCCCCTTTCTCTATTTTACCTTTTATCGCTGCCTACTGACAACCTCTTTAACCAGGCTGGCAATGCAGGCCAGCATCCCGGAATCTAATTTCTTCAGATCATCAATCAACTCGGCCATCTGCGCAGGATACGCAGTCTTTTCATCAAAGAACTCTTGAGGAGTAATGCCAAAATATTCGCAAATATAGAAAAGCCCTTGCAGCGATGGCAAAGCTTTCTTGTTTTCGATTTGATTGATATAACTGCCGTTTTGTCCTAACGATAAGGACATATCGCGGGCAGATACGTCCTTTTGAAGCCTTAATCGAGAAATCCGCTCCTGCGTAAATTCTTCATACATACGCTGCCCTCCTTATACGCTATTGTATATCGAGCATCGGGCAAAAATGCGATATTTTATCTCTCATTCATCTTGACGTTAAATATTAAATCCTTTATAATAGTGTATTATATCGTTTTAGATGCTCTATTACAAAGGTAGCAAATATGGATAATCAATGGAACAACCTAACAAATACATCTTGTGCCTTTACGGGACACCGCCCACGCAAACTTCCGTGGCGGTATGATGAAACAGATGCCAGGTGCATAGAACTGAAAAGCATCATATCTGACCTGATTGCAAAAATGGCGGCATCTGGTGTAACAGACTATTACAGCGGAATGGCAGATGGCGCTGACATTTTTATGTCCCAGGCGGTCCTTGCCCTACGGAAAGATGTTCTTGGCCTCAAACTTCACTGCATCCTCCCTTGTGATGGGCAGGCGGAGCAGTGGCCGACGACAGCTCAGGAACGCTACTACGCAATTCTGGATCAGGCGGATACTGTCTCTTTTGTTTGTCATCAGTATCAGGAAGGATGTATGCTAAAACGAAACCGGCAGCTGGTTGACTCTGCCGCTTTTCTGCTGGCTGTCTACAATGGGGAGTGGCGCGGTGGTACAGCGGCCACTGTACGGTATGCTAAAAAGCAGGGACGGGGCATTATTATAGTTGACCCAGCTACTCAAGAACTTACTTTTGAAGGGAATATTCCTAACTTCATCCAAATATAATATATTTTTCTGCTTCATACCATGATATTTAGCAGTCTGTAAGCGCTTTTAGGTGTTTGCAGGCTGCTCCTCTTTCTTCGTCTCACACTATTTCTAAGCTCGACGGATACCGAATTTTGTTCTGGGAAACCCTATAAAAGCTGTTGAAGTTATACGCATCCGAATCGTATAAGAGTAGTATAAGGAGGCGAAAGTCTATGTTAATATCAGTGGATCATGGGAACAAGCTGATCAAAGTCCTGCATCATGCTCCGTTTACATCCGGCCTGCAGGAGAGCGATACACCGCCCTTCGGAGGTGAGACGCTGAAATATCAGGGGAAATACTACACTCTCTCAGAGAAGCGTATCCCCTACCACCGGGACAAAACGGAGGATGACCGATTCTGGATTTTGACGCTGTTTGCCATAGCCTATGAAATCGAAGCAGTAGGCGGCTACTCACAGAATATCATCCGTATCCAGTTGGCGGTAGGGCTGCCCCCGGCCCACTACGGCGCACAATGCGAGGCGTTTACCACGTACTTTACCAACCGGGGCGCTGTCAAATTTGAGTTCAAGGGCCGAACCTATTCCATCTATATCGAAAAGGCTCTGTGTTTCCCCCAATCCTATGCCGCTGCCTCGACGATCCTCAGTTCCATCCGCACGATCCCTAAAGCCCTTATCCTGGATTTGGGTGGTTTCACGGCGGACTATCTGCGGATACAAAACGGAGCCGGAGATCTGTCCGTCTGCGATTCCCTGGAGAATGGCATCATTTCTTTTTACAACAAGGTCATTTCCAGGATAAACTCTGACCAGAATATTCTTCTGGAGGAAAATGAGATCGACGCCATCCTGGAAGGAAAGGTGGGCCATGTTCCGCCCGCCGTGGCAGATGCCGTGGAGCAAGCAGGCCCAGGACTTCATCAACGACCTGTTCAGTACGCTGCGGGAGCGGGGACTGGAGCTGAAATCCGGCGTTGTGGTCTTTGTCGGCGGCGGCTCCATCCGGCTGCGCCGTCAGATCGAGGCATCCGGCAAGGTTGGAAAGGCTCTGTTCGTTGATGACATCCAAGCCAACGCAAAAGGCTTTGAGAAGCTGTATCAGTACACGGTGAATGGCAGGTGATCGTGATGTCGGCCTTCGAGAAGAAAGACCCCGGCAAATTTACAGTACGGTTCAACATGGCAGACCCCCAGCAGAGGGCCGTAATCAATCTTCTGAACCAGCAGGGGCGCTATAAGGCGCAATTTCTTACCAGTGCGATTTTGCACTACGTTCACTGTTCTGAAACGCCGGATATACGGAGCGCGGCGGCGGTGGATAGCACAGAGATTGAGCGCATTGTCCGTCATGTCCTTGCTCAGCAGCAGATGGTCATGCCTCCAGCCTTACAGCAGGACGGTCAGGAGCCTAGAGCAACAGCTGCTCCCTGGGAAGAACCAGGAGGCTCACCGCCCGGAACCGGTGCCTCTGCAGAAGACGCTGACAAAGAGGCTATTCTGCAAACCCTGGATGCCTTCCGAAAACAATAAAATGAGGCATGGCAAGCTGGAGATACAGCTGGTCATGCCTCACTTTTCACCGGGTGCAACTGCAGTCAGGAAACTGTTGATAATATCCTCCAGGCAGCGATGCTGCTCTGGGGACAGCTGGGATATTTTTGAGTTCAAGGCGGAAAAATCAACAGGGGGCGTATTCCCAAACAACAAATAATCCGCACTGATTTCCAACACGCCGCAGACACCAATGATAGTATCTGCCCGCATAGCCTTTTTCCCCAATTCAGCATGTGAGATCGTCTGTGCGGAGACATTGGCCTTTTCAGCCAGGGCGTCTTGCGTCAGGCCCTTTTTCTTTCGCTGGGCGCAGAGCCGATGACCTATTTCTAACAGCTTTGTGTCCATTTGCCTCCCCCTCCCCCTACTTTAGTTCTATCATATCAACTTTGTTGCAAATTATTAACAGAACAAAGTTGAATACCTTAAACTTTAGTATTACAATAGAGCTGTTTCAAAGGAGGATTGATCATGGAGTCATGCGCTATCGTTGGGCCAAAACCGACCCGATTCAAATTTGGATACAAAGAAGAGAACTCATTGTGTCGGAAAATCAAAAAAGCTATGCTGCGGCAGTTCCGGAGATTGTATCGAAAAAAGGGGGTCCAACGATTTTATATCGGTGGTGCCATTGGTGTCAATCTTTGGGCTGGTGAGTTACTGCTGAAGCTGAAAGAGGAGCCTGGATATGAGGAGCTGGAACTGGTCGTGGTGCTGCCCTTCCCGAACCATGACGCCAAGTGGGACATCCGAAGCCGAAAACGGCTGGAATACCTGCTCCGGCACAGCACAGAGCATCTGACCGTCGGCACAGGTGACTGCCGGGAGAGTTATATCAACCAGAACCGCTATCTGGTGAATCATGCACAGTATCTTGTTGCTGTGAGCGAGGAACACGAGGAGCAGGAAACTGGGGCATTCCAGGTAACGGCGTATGCACGGGAGAAAGGGCTGGAAATCACCTATATCCATCCAGATACAGCGGAGGTAACTGACGTACCAAAGTAAAAGTGGATTTGTATTTGTGCGTACAAAATAGAAAGACTGAGCTACCGATAGAAGGCGCTCAGTCTTTCTGATGTGCGTTGGTTTGCTTAAATTTCAAAATGAGTCAAGCAACAAATTTATAGCCGCTGTTTACTACCGTCCTGATGCAACCATGCGTGGGGTCATCTGGATTCAGTTTCTTCCTGATCTGGCTGATGATATTCGTTACAGCAGCATCACTATCTCCCCCCGGTTCCTGCCAGACTGCCTCATAAATCTGCTGCTTGCTGAATACCCAGCCTGGATGCCTTGCCAAGTAGCAGAGGGTAAAAAACTCATGATGACTCATGGGAATGGGAGTGCCGCTTTTGTAGACAATCTGTTCCCGTATATGGATTTCCAGGTCACCAAAACTCAGTACGGATGTCTCTGAATTACTGCGGCAGTCTGTGGTCCCGGATAATTCTTTGAGCTGGATATCCGTTCTCCCAGATAACAGGCCAAAAATATCCTGAAGGATGGATTCCTCTGATTCGCTCATTTCAAGAAATAAAACGTGCATGTTCAACCCCCTACGAAGTTTTTACCTATGGTTTTGCAAGCACGAAAATTGTAAAACTCAAATGTCACAGAAATGTCCGAGTGCTCCCAAAATTTAGCTTCAAAATCACCTGAATTGTTACACTGGACGGACATTTCAAAAAAATTCAGAATTTGCCCGCTGTATCAGCCCAAGTGTCAGTTCTGCCCAACAGGAAACAGCTCAGTTTACGGTATGCCCACAATGAGAACGCCCGAACAGTGGGATCTCAGGGATACAAGCTCTGAACATGGCGTAAGGGGTCCAGATTATCAGCCTGCTATGCTTTCACATCAATACCGGCGACCTCGCCGCCAATTAAGCCGCTCTGGAAGTCCGCCCAGTCTTTCAGATATTTCTGGAATGTACTATCGGAGCTTTCATAGGCCCCAAAGTGGCTGGCGCTCTTGCCAAAGAAGTTTGACCAGTAGGCGACGCTGTTCTGATGTCGATAGGCCCCGTCGGCAGACTTAGCGGATATTTTTTCTGCACCGTATTCCGCCCCTTTGATAAGCGCCTGCATCGCATCGCCGCTGTCACGGTAGTGTTGCATGGTTTGATTATATACATTCCATACCATGTTGCGGTCAAGTGCCGCAAAACCGGCCCGATCTCCCGCAGCGGCTCCCGCCTTGCGGCTTGCGCTCAACTGGCTATCCAGCCGGTCAAGGAACGACTTCATAAATCCGCCTGCGGTCTTTTGCAGTAAATCAGCCATTGTGCCGCTAATACTGCTGCTGTTCCGCAATGTGTCAGCTTTCATGGCAATCATGGAGAAGTCCAAACCGATCCGCGCCTCGTCCATCGTATAGACGTTGGTGTTGTTGGGCTTTTCCATCGCAGAAAGAGCGGACACATACTGCCCCAAAGCGTTTACATCATTCAGCGTATATGGAGCATCCGCAGATTTAGCCGGGGAATTTACAGGGGTGCTTCCGTTCCCACGCAGGACAGAGGCCACATAAGCATCGTCATTCAGCAGCCATTGATCCTGCGTCCCCTTTAGGCCCTCCAAGGTGGAATTGTCGGCCAGCCCCTTGCGGTATTCCTCAATTTTTGATCCCACGCCGCTGACTATGGAGGCATAGATTTTTTCCCTTTCCCCGTTTACGCCGTTTTCTTCTAAAAACGAGCCAACAATGCCTGAATAGCCGTCCGCGATCTCACCCAGGGCGCTCTGATACAATTCGTCCAGCTTCTTTAACTGTTCCGTCTGTGTGTCGCCGGTGGTGGTGCTTTTGATCTTGTCCTCAACAGCCACATACCGGGAGGCCAGATAGTCCACCTTCCGGCTGAAATCGTCTGCTCCGATGGTATATGCGGCAGCATCAGCGTCAAAGCCGATGCCCCTTAAATCAGACGTCAGCCCGCTCCAGTCAACCTCTTTTTGGATGCCGCTGGTTTGGAGCTGCTTTTCAAATTCTCTCAAAACCTCGGCGCTGGGGTTCGGGTCTTGCAGGTTCACTTTACCGCCGTTCATATAGTCGTAGAGATTGAAAGAGCCTTGCTTATTCCACTGCTTCATAATGGCGTCCTCTTTGGTATAATTGTTGTCGGACGCACACAGGGACTTTGTGATTAAGTTTTTCTGCATGGAATAAAAATCTGTCCCCTCTTGTTTTACAGCAGCCGATCCCGAAGATAATTGAGTTAGCCGGGACGACTGTACTGCGGCATAATTCGTTGCCGCTGATACACCAGGAATGTTCATGATATTTCCTCCTATGAATTTATTGAAGAACGGAATTTACTCCGCACCGTTGCCAACGCTCTGTTTGAACGTATTCCCAATACTATTGTGCCCCCTTGTATTAAGCCCGAATGTTTACCGATGTTTCAACAGACGGGGCGGGTTGAGAAGATTGCATTTCTGCGCGGGCCTCTCGATACGCCTGTAAGTACACCGAGGCCGACTCGCCAAAAAATTCATGCTCTGCCTTGGTCTGTATATCCGTCCATCCTCCGCCGAGGCTGTTGTAGCTTGCAATATTCTCACCGTTAGGAGCGAAAATTTCAGCAGCCTGCTGGACTGAACTGATTTTCAGATTTGCGGAGCAGCCTCCCGACAGTTTTTCCAGCATCTTTTCCAATGCCTGCAACATCGGGTGCGGTTCTTTCAATGCTGCCTGGATAGCAGACATTACCTGGTTTTTCGGCCCG
Organism: Oscillospiraceae bacterium; assembly: GCA_021771675.1. The sequence goes on from JAETOP010000013.1 coordinate 27,868, forward strand.
GAGCGGTCAGGGGAAACATATTGCTTCATGTGTGCAAGCCGCATTTGGGTAAAGCACTCCGACATATAAACGCCCTTCTTGGCATCTTCTTTTGCGTATGCTTTTATCCGCTCAATAAAACTGTCGGACATAGCACCCTTTGCGGCTTTTTCGGTTCCCTGGCTTTTAGAGCTTTTTTCTCCTTTGACGGCCACAGCATAATTCGTTGCCGCTGATATGCCGGAAATGTTCATGATACTGCCCTCCTTGTTGAGAGAATTTTATTCTCCCTTGTCCCGGCACTTACCAATCTGTTCAAAAGCCTCCAGGAGACGTTGATATGAGCCAGACATAGAATCGCAAATTTCTTTTCCTTTTCCATCTTTGTCTTGCGAATACGAAAAATCTTTGCAATACTGCGCACAGGCCAGGAGAAGTTTTGTAAAGTCGCCTTTCTCTTTCCCAAACGGCCACGCTTCCAGCCCAGGGTCCTCAGACGCTCCAATCGTTAATCCGGACGGACCATTATAGGGGACTGCGCCGCCAAAGCCAACGCTAAAATCTTGGGAAGAAATAACGCCAGAATCCCGTAAATCTTTAAGTAAATTTCCGTATTCGTCGCGGGTCATGTTCTTGACATCATATTTCTTTGCCAGAGAAGTCGCCATTTCATCCGTCAATTTTGTCGTTTCCGGCTTTACCTTGTATTCTCCATCATCCGAAATGTAAGTGTCTGCACTCCGCCCATAGCGTGCGGCTGGATAATTTGACTTCGCATTTTGCAGCCCCGTCATCGCCAAATTTATATTCTGAGAACTTACCCTTTGAAAACCCGTAATCATAATTCCACCTCATTCTGTAATGGTTATACTCTCAGGCTCGGACATCGAAAGTCGCAGTTTCCACTTCGCAAGCCACTGGTTGTTTCTGCGCTCCATTCTTAATCTCCGCACGCGCCGCATCCCAGGCTTGCTTATAAATATCAGTAGAATCCCTAAGAAACTGATTTTCCGCCCTGGTAGGTAAATTCATCCAACCGCCACCGCTGGTATTATATTGCGCAATTTCTTCCCCGTCAGGCGAATATACCGTAGCAACCTGGTTTTCGGGGGTACTATGAAGATCACCGGAACAGCCGCCAGCCAGCCCGCTGAAAGATTTCACAATACGCTCCGGTCTTCCTTTGCCTTTGAGCTGTGCTAACATCCTGTCGAGAAATTCCAAAGTGGGGTCTTCTCCTTTATGCGCCTTCTCCGCCTTTTGCAGTTCCTGCGTCATCTGTGCAATCGGAGCAGAACGGTCAGGAGAAACATACTTGCCCATCTGTGCAAAACGGAGGTCTATTGCCTCTTGGCTCATACCAACACCTTTTTGAGCATCTCGCCGCGCTAACTCCTGGAGTTTCTTAACAAAATCGTCTGTCATTGCATTTTTAGACGCTTCAACCGCCTTTTTCTTAATGATAGGTGTTTCTCCCCACCTGGCGGCCTCCCGAAGACTATTTACTCCGCCAATTTGCATACTATACGATCTCCTTTCTATTCCGCGCTGTCAATGCTCTTTTTGAACGTGTTCCAAATATCGTCATAAATGGACTGGAACAGCGATTCCCGTTGAACAGCGCCGGTGTCCGCTGTCTCCCAATCTTCAAAGTGAATTTCTTCCCCCTCCTCTACGCAGTCCCGCCGCTTCAGCTCGGCCAGGATGCTGGAGGCCCCCTTTTGGAACGTGGACGTTATGCCATGCGCGGAGGAAAGAGCGCGGTCAATTTCACCGTAAATATCGTCTGCGGAGGTGTCGATCTGCCAATGGGTATCATTCTCGCCGTTCCCCGCCCAGTCTGCGGCCATGCTGTAAGCCTTGCCCATGTAGCCCTCCTGGGTGGGGTTGTGATCCGATACCCGGTTCAGTTCCGCCGCGCCCTGTTGCATAAACTGTTCACGCGCCGCCCTGGTTGCGTCCAGCAGCTTGGAAACGTCCTCCAGCTTCATCTGCTCCGGCAAAGCCTTGTTGCCGTCCAGCATATCCTGATATTCTTGAATGGTTTGGTCGAAGGCGGAGAGCTGATCCCGGTATTCCATCAAAGATGCCTCGTGCTGCTGGCTCAAATACGCGCCGACTTTACACTGGTTTAAGTAGAAGTGCAGCAGGCCCTCCGGCATTTCCTCCAGAGCGGAATTTTTCTTGCCCTCCGTGGCCTCCGCCGACAGCTCCAACGTATCAAACCGGGTTTTCATATCCTTTGCCTGATTTTTCGCGTTCAGCAGATTTTCGGACAGCCGGTGCAGCGTGTCATTGATCGGCGGCTGAACAAGTTTCTGCCCCAGCGGTTTGTTCTGCTGGAAGATACTGTTTTGGTGAAAAAGATTTGCAAAGTTTGTAACATTCATTTTATCTGCTCCGTTTCTGGCCTACGCCTTTACATCAAAACTTGCAGACGCATTCCCGCTCACCGCCGGAGCCGCCGTCTGCTTGGCGGCGGCTATCTCCGCCTCGGCCGCTTTGTATGCCTCACAGTAAATCTGATTAGATTCATACTGGAACCGTGTTTCGTCTTTCGTGGGAACATCGAACCAACCACAAGAATCACGATAACCCGCGATCATCTCGCCGTCTTTGCTATAAATTTCCGCTGTTGTACCAAACACAGGGCCTCTGGATATGGCGGCAGTAAAGGGAATGCTTAACAAGTCAAAGAGATTTTCCCCTGGCCGTAAAACAAGGTTTGGACTGTTGAGCATGGCGGACACATGGGATGTGGCTTTCTGCCGATCCGGGGAAACAAACTGCTTCATCTGAGCATCCCGCATGGCCGAAAAGCCGGTGCGCTGCTTGCTATCGTACCCGTCCATGTAGCGGCCTTTTGCGGCATCAGCGCGGGCCTGGGCTTTGATCTGCTCAATATACTCGTCAGACAAGGCGCTGCTGACTTTGCCGCTGATCGGCTCATATAAGCCGTCCTCGCTGACTGATATTTTGGACGCTGAACGGTTGGTGGGCCTGCTGGTGGCTCTATAAGAGCCATAAAAATTGTAAGCACCGGGAATACCGTTGATTGCCATAGTGCTGCCTCCTTGTTATGCACGAAAGTCTAAACTGGAATGTGTTCTGTTTCCGCTACTGCTGCGCAGCCCAGATTGGGCCGCACGGTAGGCTTCATCGTAGATTGAACTCGATGCTGTCTGGAACTGTGCTTCAGCCTTGGTAGCTATCTTTTTCCATTCACCAGTTTTACCGTCATAGCTGGCAAACTTCTCTCCATACTCGTCAAAAATTTCTGCTGTCGTCCCATTCCGTCCTTTTGTTACGGTGGCTGTATAGGGCAAGCCAGATAATTTCACTCTGTTTGCCCCTGCCTTTTGAAACGAACCGGACGATAGGAGCTTTGACACCTGGGAAATAGCTGAATCCCGATCCGGGGAGATATATTTCTTCATCTGTTCAGCTCGAAGCTCTGACATTTTGCCATCCTTGCCATAGGCCCCGGTTTGGGCATCCTTCTTGGCCTGGGTTTCAAGCGCACTCACATATTCCTTGGTCAGACCGCTGCTAACCTTGCTGCTGACAGCGCTGACATTTACTTTATCCGAGCGAATAATTTTGGAGAGAGAAGTGTTAATAGACTTACGGCTGATTGATGAATTGTTAAGCAAACTGCCGGATTTGAGCTTGAACCGTCCCCCACTTTTCAACGAACTAAAAAGCGATGAAGTTGTCCTGCTCCGCATAGACAACATCCCCGATGTTCGCCTCATGCTGGTACGGTAGCTCCTTGGAATACCGCTAAAACGCATATTTTATTCCTCCATTTCATTCCTGGGTTGTTTCCGCCTGTGCCGAACGATATGCCTTTAGATAAATTTGATTACTCTCATACACAAACTGCATTTCCTCGGCGGTGGGTACCGTGATGGTTTCTCCACGGCCACTGAGATAGTGAATTTGGTAGCTGGCAATCAATACACCCCGCTCGTCCACGATATTGGCAGTGGTATCGAAATAGTATTCCAACGTATCCAACATACCGTATTCGGCAAGCAGCGCGTAATCAACATCGTCGCTCACACAGATGGTGGCTGTGTAGAACGGGCCGAACAAGCTCACAATGGTCTCGCCAGACCGCCCCTCTTTCCGGAGCGCATCGGTTAGGGCGGAGACACGGGCCAGCGCTTCCTCCCGTTCCGGGGAGATATACCGGGCCATCTGGTCATTCTGTAGCTGGTCATACTCCTCCGACGCATAATTGCCGGTTTCCGCGGCCCGTCTGGCGCAATCCTCCACCTGGGCCACATAGGTTTCCGTCAACGCCTGTTCCACTGCCTCCAACAGCGGAGCTTCTCCTTCGTCGGCAGTCTGGATATCAATCAGGTCTGAGAACCTGTTGAGCTGTACGATCACGTTTTCCGCAATCTGGATCAGTTCCTCTTCCGGTAACGGTGCGCACACCCATAAGGTGCTTCTGCCCTCGGCGGCGGGCCACACCAAAACACTGTCCCCGCCCTTGGTATCGCTTGGGTACAGCTCCGCGGCCCTACCGTCCACAGAGACAGCCTTGCCGCCGCTTGTCCCGGGCCTGGGCGCCTGGGCATCGTCATTGGAATACCCGAATGTGATGGAGAAGCCCTGATCGTTGCCGTACACAATCTCGCCGCTTCCCGCCTCCTCGTTCTCCGACTCCAAATAATACCCGCCATACTCCAAGGGCAGCCAGGTCACCCTGTACCGCCTTGGCATGGACTCCGATTGCTGGATGCTCTCGGCAACTTTTACTAATTCGCCCCCCGACAATGGGGCGGTAATCCAAAAAGCAGCATCACGTTCATAATCCGTCCACACCAAAATGCTGGGACCATCGTTCGGATTCAGGTATAAATCCGCAGGCAAATTCCCTACAGAAGATTCTTGAACGATTGCGCCCTCCCATTCCACATTCAGCAATGATTTTTCTGTGCCTTTCAAATATGAGACAGTCAACAATTCATTATTGTCATTTTCGTATTGGGAGCGGACGTAAGTTCCAACCTGCGGTGTAACGATCTCCTCATAGCCCTCTGGCACCCAAGTTGGCGCATATACCGCATCCTCCGGAATAGGCTGTTCCTCGCCAGTGTAGCGGTAAACAAACCACGATTCATACGTTTCTCGTATCCATCCCACAAACGCCGCCCTCGCCTCCGGGCTGACTGCTAGGACAGTGCAGCCGCTGAGCAACGCCGCCAGCAGGAGGCAGGCCGCAACCTGAGCCACCCGATACCGAATAGGGTGGTCGGCCCGGCGAATCAATTTCTGCATCTTTTTCTCAAATGCCGGAGAAAAGTCACACTCCGGCAGCTCGTCTATCGCTTCGCCATACTGCTGACAGTCCGCATCCAACAACACCCGGCGGAGCATACTGTCTAATGCCTGGTCTGTCAATCCGGGGCCCCCCTCTCTGTAGAAGATTCTGATCTGGAGGAATGTATCTGCCTGAACAGCATGTGCAGGTGGGAATAGGTGGACAGCAGGGACCTTGAATGTTCCTGTTCCAAACCGTTTCCAGCGGATACTTTGAGAAATTCATCGCAGTATTCTACATACTGCTTCAGCAGCTCCGTAAAATCCGCCTTACTGTCTCCAAGGGGCAGCGTTTCTGGAGATTTTGCCACAGGAATACTCGCATGGGGGAGCGTTCCACCATAACCAGCGCTGAACTCCTGCGTAGTGATTATACCCGCACTCCGCAGGTCGGACAAAAGCAGGCTATACTCATTTCGGCTCATATGCGTGACATCATACTTTTGCGCCAAAGTGCGGGCCATGTCCTCTGTTAGTGCCACTGTGGACTGCACCCCATAAGTGCCGTAATAGCCAATTTTTCTTGATTTATTCTGCATATTCGCTATGTTCGCTCCTTTTGATGCGCTTTCCCCTGTATGTCCTGCGAATAAAACACCCTCTATTGTAATTAACGCAGCGAGGGGCCGGATTCCTACAGAATTTTCAAAAATTTTTTTGGCCGCGTTTTCGTATTAGCTATGGGGCTATGAAAATGGGATAAAAAGCAAAAATCCGCCTCTCCCTGTAATCAACACAGCGAAGAAACGGATTCTTACAAAAAACAAAAGTATCTGAAAGTTTATTTTCGGCTCTTTCCGGGGGACATTTATGCGTCCATCAAGAAGCCTTCCCGCTCCACAATGTCCCGTAGGAGCTGACGGCCCCGGCTGATCCGAACACTGACTGCCTTTTTGGACAGGCCCAGCTTGGCAGCAATCTCCCCATCGGAATAGCCCAACAGCAGTTTCATTTCCATAGCGGCCCGATACGTCTGGGGCAGGCGGGTGAAGGTATCCACCAGCGCGTGGTAGTCGCTGACTTCCTCCGCTGTCTCAGCAAAGCCTTCCCAATCTTCCAGCGGGTCTACGTCCTTCCTTTTCCGCAGGAGGGAGATCGCCTCATTCCTGGCAATGACCACGATCTGGGGTGCCAAGTCTTTGGCGGGGGTGTTCTGGAACTTAGAAAACTTCTTGATGATCCGCAAAAAAGCGTTATGCACCGCGTCCTCTGCCTCCTGACGGTCATGCAGAATGCCGTACGCCACATGGTACATGAGGCCGCGATATTTCAGATAAATTTGCTCAAACCGAATCTTTTCCTCTGGTGTGTCGAGCATTTGCAGATAATAGACCAGCATCGGCTGTACCTCCTGCTCCCAGGGCGGGCGTGGTGTCAGGCATATACCCTTTTTATCTATTATCGGCAAACAGGGCGAAAAGTTAAGATTAACGAGGAATAGGGGCAGTTATGCGTACCTATGGCGTATCGGGTTCGTTGGGTTCATCCAGATTGAAGCCTGGGACAATGATGGTGTCGGGGTATTCGGTGGGGGAGCCGCCCTTGTCAGGAATATTCTGTACGCTCCCTACAACAAAATCCTCACTGTATGGCATATTGATGATGGAAGCCGTAATCTTAATGACTTCCTCCAATTCCAGCCGCTGTGCCTCAATTTCATACTCCACCCCATCCAGGGTAAACGAGGCTGTATATACGTCATAATATCCAGCGGGCATATTGGAAAGACCGTCAGGCGCCTTTTTCGTGGGATCAAAGGGGCCATGCTTCATGGAGCAGTGGCGGAGGGTAACTGGTACTCCACCGAAATCGGTGACGCACTCCTCGTCTACTGGAAGAAGGCCGCAGTGGAGGATGCCCAGTTTGGAGACTGTGATGGAAAAACCCTTTGGAATCACAATATCGTCGTCGGACTTCGGGCTTCCATCTTCCCAGAAATCCACCCAGAATCCCCGGCCCACCTGATCATCAATTACCTTTCCTGTCGCCCTATCCCGGAAGACAACGGCGGTCACCGCATTTCCCCCGCTGGTCAACCCATCGGGGACATAGGGCACATTCAGCTCCCAGCCATAGTAGTCTGCAATCTCCTTCTGGCCCCAAATCTCCTTTTCATAGAGAGCGGGATCAGGATATGGCAGGACGGCTTCGGAGGCCAGCCCTGCCGACTCATTCACAGCCACATTGTCCCAGTTGATGGTAATTTTTCTCTCACTGGGGGGCTGTATTGGTTCATCACTGGGCTGATTATCGTTATCACTGACCACAGGCCCAGAAATAGGATTGGAAGGTGGCACAATTCCACCCGTTCCTTTCAAAAGGCCCGGTAATGCTGCCATAGCTACTGTGACAATCAGCCCAAAACACGCCGCCATAGCGCCCCATTTCAGCCAGCCGCTCTTTTTCCGTCCGCCGCCAGCGGCGGTTTCGCTGCGTTCCAGAATATCATCATCAATCGCATGGAACGCAGTGTATAGCTCTATGCTTCTCATAAATACCCCTCTTTCGCAAGTTTGAGCCTGAGTTTCTTCCGTGTCCGGCTGAGGATCACAGTAACATTGCTTTCGGTCAGGCCGTACCGCTTTGCAATCACGGCCACCGGCTCCGTGAAGAAATACCGGCGCACAAATATATTTCCGTCCCGCTCTGGAAGCCCTCTGACAAAGCGCCGGATGCACTGCTCCAGCTCCTTAACCTCGTACTCCGCCTCCACGTTTGTCTCACCGGCCAGACAGTCCGCCAATTCGTCCAGGACAAGGTTGATCTCACCGCCGCCGCGCTTTTCTGCGCTGCGTGCGTTGAAGCGGTTGACGGACAGGCTGCGGGTGATCTTCGCCAGAAACATCCGAAGCACATTGGGCCTTTGAGGCGGCATCGCGTTCCAGGCATGGAGCCAGGTGTCATTGACGCACTCTTCAGAATCCTCGATGCTGTGCAGAATGTTATCCGCTATCGTATAGCAGTAGGCGCCGTATTTGCTGGATGTTTCCGATATGGCGTCTGCGTTCTTCTGCCAGTACAGTTCTATGATCTGGCTGTCTTCCATGGAATACTACCTCTCTATGTTTTGAAGGTCCCTTCATCCTATAAGACAGGAAACGGAGCGAAACCCTACAACCTTTTTTGAAAAATTGGTAGTTCAATTTAATGGTAGTTTTTATCGACTTCTACTATATCAGACGCAAAATGTAGCAGCAAGTTCAGACCCCTGCGCCAGATTTTCCACATGGATCAGCCCACGCCGCTCTCTTTTCAGAGCGTACTCCGTCAACTCCCAAGCATTGCTGACCGTGTATCGGGCGTAGGCGATTAGAAACTGGCTGTTGTCCGCCATATATCGGTTGGCCCGGACGATTGCCGCTTTGCGGGGAACGGTCTCCATCCCGGGCGGATAAAAGGAGCCGTCGAAGCCGGTAGGGGAGTGGGGCCGCTCTGATGGGTGATAAGGCCGCAGATAGAAGAGCAGAATATCTGGGTGCTGTTTCTTTGCCCGCCGGACGGCCTGGGCCGCTAGTGAGTCAAAACGCCCATAAGCCCCAACTACAAACTGCTCCACACCATGCTCGGTGATACACTTCTCTACTGCGTCGGACAGAGCGGGGAGCAAGCTGTCCGGGGCATCCCGGTGTCCGATAAAAAAGCAGGTACGCATAATTCCCCTCCATACTTGTACCACTGTAAATTTCTTTTTGGCTATATATGCCTTAAAAATCTATTGCGCTTTAAGGTCATTATAACATAGCCAGATTGCACTTACAATACAAGTATCAAATATTGGAGGGTACTTGCGGCATGATCGACTATAAAACGGTTGGGCTTCGCATCCGGGCGGTTCGCCTGGAAAAGAAACTGACACAGGAAAAGCTGGCGGAGGCCGCTGGCGTGGGGGTCACCCACATCAGCCATATTGAGACCGGCAGCAGTATTCCCAGCCTTCAAGTCACCGTGGATATTGTCAACGCCCTGGGCTGTTCTATGGACGAGCTGTTGTGTATGGATGTGGAGCAAGCCCGGTCTGTGCGGGACAACTGGCTGGGGGAGCTGGTGGCCGATTGCAGCAGCGAGGAGGTCAAGTTGATCACCGACACGGTGCTTGCGTTGAAAGACTCCCTGCGGCGGCTGAAGCTCACAGAGCGGTAGGCTTCTCTCTGATTTTGGATCATTCCGCTATGGGCTTGCATATCTATCAGAAAGATGATATACTAAGGGTAGAATAATCATAGGGAGGGGATGGATATGACAATCAGGCCATCTACTGCGCTGCGCAACGAGTATCTGCAAATTTCGCATTTGGCCCGTGAGTCCGGCGAACCCATTTTCATCACTAACAAGGGCGAGGCCGACGGCGTTTATATGAGCATTGAGGCGTATGAGGAGCGGGAGAAGATGCTGGCTCACCGGGCAAGCATCTTGGCAGCGGAGGCGGCGCGGCTGGCGGGAGCGCCGGCTGTCACCCAAGAGTCGCTGGACGCCAAGGTGGAGGCGTTGCTGAATGGCAAAGCATAAGCTGGTATACCTGCCCCCGGCGGAGACGGATGTTCTTGGAATTGTAGAGTTCCATGCCGGTCAGGTTGGTCCGGCGTCTGCCAGGGAGATCTATCATTCTATCCGGGAACAGATTGTGCGGCTTCAGGACTTTCCGCTGCTGGGGCCGCTCCATCCCGACCCGGAGCTTGCCGCCCTGGGTTATCGGAAACTGGTACTGACAAAGACTTATGTTGCGATCTACCGGGTCATTGGTGATACGGTGACCATCTATCGTGTGGTAAACGGAAAGACGGATTATCCCAAACTGCTCAAATAGATAAAGACATGAAAGTACGGATGTCCAAGCGGATATCCGTACTTTTATCTTGACCACAAAATATAGTCATTGACAAGCCATGACTGTTATGGGCTGTCTGTTGGTGTTCCTTTGTTTGCCCAAATGACGTTGTATAATAATAGTTCCTGCTTTCCAAAAAGTGTTATTGAGATATATAGAGACAGATGACAAATAGCCCTGACTTTCAGTAAGCCAGGGCTATTTCGCTGCCTTATAGGGCATGTGCTGATTAGAGATCAGTTTACGGTGTGCCTGCAATAAGAACGTACTGCCAGGAATCCGAACAGCGGGATTTCAATGATACAGGCCCCGATCATGGCATAGGGCGTCCAGACTGCCAGCCCGCCCAGACTCAGAAATTTGAAGTCGGTGATGGCGTAGAGGATACTGGCCTGGATGCTGGTGCCGCTGGCGGGGAGGAGGCTGCAAAGCCAGTTGGACAGCGCTCCAGGCACCGTCATGGAGAGCACTACCGGCGCGATACAGAACACCAGAGCGGAGGCTAGAGACGCCACCGTGCTCCTGCATCTGGAGGAAAGAAACAGGGTGAAGCTGACAGAGGCCAGCACTGAGAGCAGGCCGGCCACGGCAAACAGGCGCTGGAGCTCCCCGATGTTCCTATCGGTCAGGGTGACGATGGAGTAGAGCATCTGGATGGAGGTCTTAGTACACTCCCAGCCGAACAGACTGTTGATCACCAGAATATGCACCACGGCACAAACCACAAATGCGGCCGCACTGACGAAAAGGGCGGTCAGCACCTTGGCGGCGCCCAGCTTGGCCCGGCCATTCCGGGTACAGCGCAGAATATCGTCCGCGCCCGACTGATAATCGGCAGAGAACACCGGGGCCGCAATTACCACGCAGAACAGCAGCACCAGAAAGCCCATGATGTTCTGATAGTCCAGGATGGTGGAACTCATGCCGGGATAGACCTCAAAGGGCTTTTCCACCTTCTGGTACATCTCCACAGCTTTGCGCTGGGCGGCAGGGCAGTCTGGCTGCTCCATCGCCATCAGAGAGGCAATGCGGGCCTCGCAGACGGAATAGTAGTCGTCAATTTTCTCCGGGTCGATCTCCATGATGGTGGGGGCCATGCCGGTATCCGGGTCGGCAAACGCCTCCTTGACGCCGTGGAGCAGCGGGGCGATGGGAAGAATCTCCTTCTCATAGACGCCCTCCGGCAGATCGTAGGACTCCGTGACGCCGTAGGACGTGAGGCAGGCTTGATAGATCTCCACGGCCTCCCGCACCCGCTCTGGGGTGACAATACCGCTGGCGTCCGCCTGACGCTCCTTTTCGTAGGCGATGGAGGCCAGCCCGGTCAGGTTGACCTCGTTCCCGGCCTCGTCTGTATAGTTGCTGTAACAGTAAGTGGTCGGCAGATAGGCCAGCAGGACGGAGAGGATCAGCGCCAGCGCCAGTAAAATCCAGGTGAGCTTTGACTTCAAGACCCGTTTCAGTTCCAAACGAAAGATTCTCATTTACTGATACCTCCTGTCACTTTCTCCACTGCTCTCCGGGAACATCCACAAATACAGATCCTCCAGGCGGGGCGTCGCGGCAGCAGAAACATTGTTGCGGGGCCGGTCCGACAGATAGCGGATGGAGACGCTGCCGTCGGTTTCGTTGCGCAGATTGGTGATTTGCAGCTTGCTCTCATACTCCGGTACTAAGTCTGCCGGGATGGTGCAGCTCCAAACCTTGCCCTCCACCAGCTTGACCAGCTCCTCCGTCGTCCCTGTCGCCAGCAGCTTGCCGCCCTTGATAATGGCGTGGCAGGTGGCGATATACTCCACGTCTGGGACGATGTGGGTGGAGATCAGCACGATCCGGTCATGAGCGAACTCCGACAGTAGATTGCGGAAGCGCACCCGCTCGCCGGGGTCCAGGCCCCCGGTGGGTTCGTCCAGGATCAACACCTCCGGATCGTTGAGCAGGGCCTGGGCAATCCCCACTCGGCGCCTCATACCGCCGGAGAGCCTGGAGATTTTCTTGTTGTAGACGTCCATTAGGGAGACCCGTTCCAGTAACTCACGAATCCTCCTCCAGCTCTGCCGCTCCGGAAGCCCTTTTAGGGCGGCAACGTAGGCCAGGTAGTCCTTGACGGTGAACTCCGGGTGAAAGCCGAAGTCCTGGGGTAGAAAACCGAAAACATCCCGATACCGCTCCCCCAGCGTCTGGATGGGCACGCCGTCATACACCACCTGACCGGAGGTGGGCCGCATGATTCCGGCAATCATCCGCATGAGGGTGGTCTTACCCGCCCCGTTGGCCCCCAGCAGACCCCAGACCCCCGGTGTCAGCTCCAGGCTGATGTCATTGACTGCCCTTTTGTCCTTGAACCGTTTGGAAACATGGTCGATCAGCAATTCCATGTGGAAACTCCTTCCGTATGAAAAATAAAGGCGCTCTCGCCTTGGCACTGTCATTGTACCAAAAGCAAGAGCACCGTTTTCGTGTTCTCTCACACAGGATTCCACTGTTTTTATACGGACTTTCTTACGATTTTCTCACAGGCCGATGATAGGGGCGGTTTGTCCTGCGCGGAGGCTTTCTCCAGAACAGCTTTGACACCGCAAAGAAAAACAGATACCCCAATATGCCGCCCAAGGTATTGAGTATGAGATCGTCAATGTCCGCCGACCTGCCGGTGAAATATTGCGTAAACTCAATGGCGAATGAGAACAGCGCCAAGGAAAGAACAGTTTTCCCAAAGCCGCGCATTCTCCGAAAGGCCACCGGCATCATAAAGCCCAGAGGGACAAACATTACGATATTCGCGGCGGTTTGGGCGGCCTTCTTCGGCTCCGGCATACCCCAGGCCTCCTGAAAAACCTTGAAGGGAACCAGGTTCAGCGAGCGGTCTGCCGCAGCTGTTTTGGATGTGCCGACCACGACCGTCGCCGCCAGGACGATAATGACACAGGCCCCAAACAGGAAATAGGCAAGCTGCTTTGCCGGCGGCACTCGCTTTCGGAGCAGAAAGCAGATCGGCGCATAGAGTACGGCCATACCCAAGAGGCAGACGGCGCTGATGATACAGTAGCCCAGGATTTCCCGAATCATAAACATAGATATTCCTCCAACAACAAGCATCGGCGGTTTTGGCTCTATCATACCAAAACCGCCGGCGCTTGTTCTGCGTTTTTCCTACGGATTATCTAACGATTTTCCTACACCCCCTTTTCCGTCAGGATTTTATCAAATTTCTTCTCCGACAGGATCTCGTGGGTCACAAGCTGGCCGTCATAGAACAGAGAAAAGGTGGTAAACGGCGACGGGGCGCTTTGCGCGTCCTCCCTGGTCTGAATGTGGACAGTCTGGAACACGGCGTTCCGCTCCTTCGCCATGTTCTCCAGCACCGGCACATACTTTGCCGTAAAGGGGCACTGGTTTGTGTAATAGAGCACAAATCCCTGGGGCATATTTCCATGCTCCCGCACGGTATCCCGGAAGCGGGGCCGCTCCGCCCCCTCCTCAAAGGGCAGATATAGCAGTTCAAAGTAAGGCTCCGCTGTGTCCGCTGTCACAAAGCCCTTGTGCCTCATGTATCCGGGGTCAGAGAGAAAGCCCAGTTTCTTTTTGGAGGACAGGATCACAAGCCCCTTTTTTCCCTTCTCCTTGCTGTCCTCGATACAGGCGTCCAGCAGAAGGTTTGAGTACCTATGCCCCTTGAACTGCCCGGACACCCACAGGCAGTCGATTACCATATATCCCTCCGCCTCAATGGGCATCCAAGCGTACTCGGCGGGGATGTACTCAATAAAACATTTCCCCCGGACATTGCCCTTCAGGAAGACAAGCCCCTCGTCCAGCCGCTCCTTCAGCCAAGCCTTTTTAGACATGACCTGCACATCCTTGTTGCTGGATATGGCACAGCAGATGTGCTCCTGGTCAATGTTGTCATGGGTCAGTTTGATTAGCTCCATGATGGATTACCTCCGTATCATTCGATTTGTAGATTCAAAATTCATCAAAGAGATTTAATTGGGTAGGACGGTTGTCTCTTAATCCTTCAATTTAGTTAAATCCTCTAAATACATTTCTGTATAACCACATTCTGGGCAGACTGCAACTCTAACATCATCTATAGTTGTCGCCTTTTGCTTTTCATCTATATGAACAACAATCCCATAGCCACCACCATTAACTTTAAGTTTTAAATCTGATTTCATGATTGCTCCACACTTTTCACATTTTCTCATTGTTTATACCTCCAAATTTCGATTTATCAGGATGATCATAGCACGACCAATCTTTTGGTTCAAACCGCAATCTGTGAAATCGACCAGTGCCATCAACACAAAAGGTAAAAGGAATAAGATTTTTGTGTTCACGATACGACAGGCAGCATCACCGTAAAGACCGTCAGGCCACCCCCGCTCTCCGCCGTGATCGTACCCTTGTGGAGCGTGACGATCTGCTTGGCGATGGCGAGGCCCAGCCCGGCCCCGCTGGAGCCGCGCCCCGTGTCCAGCCGGTAAAACTGCTCAAAGATGCGCTCCAGCTTCTCCTGGGGAATAGTCCCGCCGTGGTTGGAAAACCTCAGCTTTACGCGGTCCTCGCCGCTCTCGGCCTCAATGGTGATCTCGGTTCCGTCGTAGCTGTAATTCACCGCATTCCGTAAAAGATTGTCAAAGACTCTCTGCATCTTGTCGGCGTCGCAGTTCAGCAGAATGTCCTCCCCAGCCGCAAGGCGACAGGTCAGGCCCTTCTGATCCAAAACCGGCTGAAACTCATACACCAGCTGCTCCAGCAGGCGGGTTAGGTTGATCTCGCTGTATTGCAGGGTGATGGTGGACAGGCTGTACCGTGCGATCTCCAGAAACTCGTTGATCAGATCCTCCAACCGCTCCGACTTGGTGAGGGCAATGGTGAGATACTTTTCCCGCAGTTCCTCAGAGAGCTGCTTTTCATCCCGCAGCAGGTTCAGGTAGCTGATGGAGGAGGCCAGGGGTGTTTTCAGGTCGTGGGCCAGGTACATCACCAGGTCATTTTTCTTCTGCTCGGCCAGGAGCATATCGCTCTTCTGCCGGTCAATGGTGTGCTTTGCCAGATTCATTTTCCGCTCAATGGGAAGCAACTCCGGGGGCAGAGAGATTTCTCCTGGCACGTCCTGGAACAGAGCGTCCATCCCCTTGCTGATACTCTCAAAATACCGGGTCAACCAGCGGAGATAACAGTAGAACAGGCCGGCGGCCACCAGCAGGAGGGACAGCAGAATGATGGCATCCATGTGGCTGCGGAAGGTACGCTCGTAGAACTGGAGGGCGGCGTCGTAGTCCATGCCCAGTGTGTTTTGAAACAGGGCCACCATTCCGTTGGCAAAGCGGCCCCGCAGCAGGACGGCGTAAGTGAGATAGATCACAGCGGCGGCCGCCGCCAGCACAGCTATGGTGCGAAGGAATATCTTCCTGCGGAACTGGCCGAAATCATTCTTACTTTTCAATGGTGTACCCAACCCCCCATACCGTTTTGATGAACCTGGGGCTTCGGGCAGGCTCGTCCAGCTTTTCCCGCAGCCGTCCGATGTGGGCCATGACGGTGTTGTTGTTCTTCAGATACTTCTCGCCCCACACCGCCTCAAACAGCTCCTCAGAGGGGACGACAACCCCCTGCCGCTCACAGAGATACCAGAGGACGGAGAACTCCAGGGGCGTCAGCTGCACTTCCTTCCCGAACAGGAAACACTTGTGATTGTCTCGATTGATGACCAGCCCCCGGATGTCGTATTCATGGACTGCTTTCTCCGGCTCTGGAGCAGAGCTGTTGTAGAGCCTGTACCGCCGCAGCTGGGTCTTGACCCTGGCAACGACCTCCAGGGGGTTGAACGGCTTGGTGATATAGTCGTCGGCCCCGATGGTCAGGCCCATGATCTTGTCCCCGTCTGCTGTCCTGGCCGTGAGCATAATAATGGGGCAATATGACTTCTCCCGGAGCTTCTTGCAGAGCTGAAAGCCGTCCGCATCGGGAAGCATCACATCCAGAATCGCCAGATCCAGGTCTGTGTGTTCCATGCAGTCCAGGGCCTCCGCGCCGGTGTAGCATTTGTGGACCGTGTAGCCGTCGCTCACAAGGTACAGCTCCAGCACATCGGCCAGCTCTTTTTCGTCGTCTACCACTAAAATATGGATGGTGTCTGTCACTTTGACTCCGCACCCTTTCTTTTCTTGAACGCACTAATCCCAGCGTTGACAGCACTCAGCACGAGAAACAGCCCCGTAAAATTGATCCAGATATCCTGATACGCTGTTTTTGCCAATGGTTCCCGCAAACTGGTAAACCAGACATAGGCGAACGCCAGCAGCTGGGACGGGATGTACGCAGCCACATACCGCAAAATCAACGGCTTAATAGGCAGACTGGTACACAGCTCAAACGCCACAATACCAATCAAAAGTATGATGGCCCTGTCTAATTCGTGCCAGTTGCCGCTGGGGTCCTCATAAATGCCGTTTAACAGATACAATACGCTGTTCAGAAGCGTTATCACAGTATAGATAATGGAATAAACTGACACCAGATTGATCCACTTTTTTGTGCTCATTTCCCCTTTTCCTCCAGGTTAAGATTTCATCACAATTATATCAAGATTCTTTTTGCTTTTTCCTCTTTTTCTCTGTGGAATTTCTTAAATTTTTCCTACTTTCAGCTATTTAATATCCTTCCGTCGAAATAGCCATATCCCGCCCAGGCAAACTACTACGCTGAGCCCCACATCCAGCAGAATGATCCGCACCGGATGCAAAATATCCTGTTCTGACAGCCCCGCCAGCTGTGCAGTCTGTCCTGCTGGATTCATGTCGTAAAAGAATTGAACAACCTCTCGTTTTCCACCGGATAAATAGTTGGGATTCGGTACGGTTTCCATTACCAATCCATCAAACATATCCTCTGCCACCCCCTCTATGGAATAGGTTTCCCCGGAGGTGCTGGATTCCGTCGGAACCAGTTGCATGGTGTATGGCCCTTGCTCCAACGCCTGAGAGAGTTTAACCGCCGCCAGCAGCAGAGCAGCCGCCAGCAGCAGGGAGATGATTGCCGCCCATGTTCTGCTCCCGCACACAACGACAATAAAGTAGAAAACCGCTGCATATAAAAGGCATGTCATGGTGCCCACGAAAAATGCTGTCAGGATTGCGCCCGGTGTAACTGGCGGCACGGAGAACAGAACGCTCCCCAGTGCCAACGCCGCAAGGGATGGCAGCATAAACAGAATCAAGACCGTCCCTGCACAGGTCAAATATCCTGCAAGATAGACGGTTTCGCGGCTTTTCCCAACCATCAGCTTATTGCGGATGGTGCCGCCGCTATACTCTGTCCCAACAAACAGGCTTAACACAATAGCCGCAGTAATACCTAAAGCCTGCTCTGCCTGAAACAGTGTCTGATCCAGTGCCACTGTATACCCCGGTTCGTCATAAAGCGTCATACCGTGATAAGCGCCGATGCAGATAGCCAGCGCACCGCCTGCCATTACCAGTGCCGCACCCCAGAACACCCAACTCCGAAAGAGGCGGGAAAAATTTGCCCACAATAGATCACGCATGGCTGTCACCTCCCACCAGGTTGATATAGTAGTTCTCCAGTGTCTCGTCCTGTTCCTGAATGGCTGCCACCTTGCAGTTTTTCTCGGCCAGGGCCAACGTCAGCTCCGTTATGTCCACAGTGCCGTATACATCTGCCGCAGTATCTGATCTGATGATATGTTCCATCCCCATGCTGTCCAACACCTGAACAAGAGCATTTATGTCGCTGACTGTCACCCGAACGCACTTTCGGCAGACATTCTCCAAATCTTTTGCACTGATCTCTTGCAGCATACTTCCTCTGTCGATAAAACCGTAATGGGTGGCAAGGCGTGAAAGCTCGTCCAAAATATGGCTGGAGATTAGAACAGTGATGTTCTTTTCTCGGTTCAACCGCAAAATTAGTTCCCGTATCTCTACAATTCCTTGGGGGTCCAAGCCGTTTACAGGTTCGTCCAGCACCAGAAAATCCGGGTCTCCGGCCAGCGCTACGGCAATGCCCAACCTTTGACGCATACCCAAAGAAAAATTCCTGGCCTTTTTCTTCCCGGTTCCACCAAGTCCCACCAACTCTAACAACTCAAAGACGCCGGCTTTTCCGGGACGCCCCAGAACTCTGTACTGTTGGCGGATGTTTTCCGCCGCCGTCATATCATAATAGATAG
The DNA here is from genome assembly GCA_021771675.1 of Oscillospiraceae bacterium. The sequence continues at coordinate 46,203 of JAETOP010000013.1, forward strand.
CGGGCGTCTCCACTACTGCCCCCATGCGCTTCCGGGTTTTGGTAATCTCCCGGGCAGTACTCTCGGTTCCATAGAGTCGGTAGCTGCCCGCTGTGGGCAACTGCAACCCGCAGATCAGCCGGATCAGTGTGGTCTTGCCTGCACCATTTTTTCCAACAAATCCATAGATTGATCCCTTGGGCACGTGCATCGAAAGGTCCTTTAATGCCTGAAAATGCCCGTAACTTTTGCAAAGGCCCTCCGTCTCCAAAATATATTCCATCAAAAGACTACCTCCACCAGATTGATTCTCTTTTCCCCAATGGAATTTCTTAAATTTTTCCTACGGTCAATGTTCAGCCAAGCCAGCCGTTATAAAAAGCGGTCACCCCCAATGCGGCTCCTATGACGGCGGCAATGAGAATGACAATAACGCCTTTTTTGTGTTCTTTGAAATACGCCAAAAGGATTTTCAAATCGTCCATGCTCAAAATCTCCTTAAATTGGCTTGTGAAAGCGAGGGAAAGCGGCGGTTTGCGGAAACCGCCGCTTTCCAAACATTAAGAGAGCTGTGTGAATGAGGCGTTCTGCTTCCGGTATGTATCGTTATCCTTCTGCTTCAGCTCCTGCTCCACCTGGGACAGCTGGCGCTCCAGATCCTTGATCTTGGCCTCGTCGGTCTCAGTACCCAGCCGCTGCTCCAGCTCCTGCTGTTTCTTTTTCAGTTTTTCAATCTCGCGGTCTACCTTATCGGTATTGCACTCCCAGGTCTCGTCCTTATCCTTTTTCCCCTCCGGGCCCTTCGCGCCCTGGCCCGCCGGATCAGGATCCTCGGGGGCGTCCGCATCGGGCTCCTTGGCATCAGGGACACCCTCCGGCTGTTTCGGCGCATCCGCTGCCCGCTCAGGATCGTCGAAATAGATCTTGGGCTGGCCGTCCTCGTCCTTGCCCATCCAATAGCGGCCGGACGGCTCCCGGGGCTCCTCCGGAACGTATTCATCCATCACAGGCTTCAGCTGACGGCCCTGAGACTCTTCTTCGGATTTCTGAACCTTGGACGCTCCCAGCACCTTCTCGGCTGTTGTCAAGGGCTGGACTGCGCCGGCGTTCACACCAGAAATAGGCATCATAAGTGATTCCTCCTCGAAATTTTACGCAGTAAATGAAATGGTCGGTTCAGACTCCGCCGGAGCGGCGGAAACCTCGCCGGCCGGCGTATAGGTGACCGGCTCACTGTCAATGGGTTCCGCCGCCTCGGCGGGCTTGTTGTTTTTCAGCGCCGCTTTCGCCGCCTCGCTGATCTGCACCACATCGGTTCCCTGGGGACGGTCCGGCTCTGCGCCTTCCTCCGACCGCTTGCGCTCCTCCCGGCGCTTTTCGATGGCGGCTTCCTGCTCCAGCTTTGCCTTTTCACGCTCGGCTTTCGCCTCAGCCTTCATGCCCTTGTCCAGCTTTTCCTGGTACTTGACGGCCTTCTCCGCGCATTCGCCGGTGTAGCCCAGCGCCCGCTTCATCTTTTCCGTATCGCCCTCGGCGCTGGCCTGCCGGTATACGCTCATGGGTGTACCCGACAGCTTGATGTTGGAACTTGCGCCCAGAAGCCCTTCCATCATCTGAATGTTCATGCCTGCATCTCCCTTCGGATAAATTTCGGGCAAAATGATTTGCTCCTTGTCAGTCTACCGAGTGAAAAGTACCCTTTCAAGGTTTTTGTAATGAAATGCTCTCTGGATGTTATGAAATGTTTTGCGCCAAGCGCTTACTCCACCGCCCGCATCTGCTCCGTCAAAGACTGCTTCCTCTGCCTGCCGGCCGTCCAGGCGGACAGGAGAAATTCCAGACCGAACAGCACCAGGAGAAACAGGCCCATTTCCAGGGCCGGGAACTGATATGGGACAATCTCACCGGCAAAGGATTGCCGGCTGACCTCCCGGCATACCACCACCGCAATCGGAAGTCCGATCAGAAGAACAGCTAAAGCGGCAAAGGCCGCATAGCAAAGCCCTTCGCAAATATTCATCCGGCACAGCTGCTTTCCGGTCAGACCAACGGAGCGCAGGACGCTGTTCTCCCGCTTCCGGGACATCTGGTTAGAGAGGGTCGTGTTGATCAGATTGACAACACCAAACAGGAAGATCAGCCAGGAGAGCGCCCGCAGCCCGCCGAAAATCAGGCCGCTTTGCATTTTCTCATATTCGATATGGACCCCGATGGTATCCAGTCCGAGATTGCTGCGGCTGGACAGAATTTCTTCCAGGCCGCTTTCCACACGCTCCGCTTTTCCCGGGTCGCTGACGACGCTCCAGGAGTAGTCAAAACGCTCAATTTTAGGATGGAGTTCCCGGAACAGCGCTTCCGGCGCGAACAAAGCCACCGAATCCATGGCAAGCGCGCCGTGTCCGTTTGCCATCCTCAACGGGTCAAACAGGCCGGATATGGTGACGGTCATGGTCTCCCGGCCCAGATGCAGTTCCATGGCGGCCCCGACATCCATCTCCGCATGGTGCGCCTGATAGCTTGCGCTCAGAAGGACGCTGTGGGCGTCTGCCGGCATGGTGCCAGATTCCAGTGCGGCTTCCACATCCGAGCGGTTCGTGTCTGTCAGAACATCGCACATACCGGCCTCGGCACTTGCGGAGGTCCCGAATTTCGCGTGCAGAGACTGGCGGGTGACCAGCACATCTGTCACACCGTCCACCGATAAAATTTCCTGCCGCAACCCGTCATTCAGCGGATTGCCCGCGGCCATGATCTCCTCCTCCGGCTGCTCCGAGGACAGGTAGATCTTATAGTCCCCATCCGGGAAGAACAGCCTTGCGGCCTGCTCTGGGGAGCGGGTCAAAACCACGGAGGACACAATCAAAAGCAGGATACCGCCCAGACTGAGAGAAGCCGCGATGCTCACCGCCTTTTTGCGGTCACGCCGGAAGTTCGCCAGTCCCATAGATACGGGGTTGAGCCTGATGCGTTTCTTCCGGCTGCGTATCCGCTCCTGCCCGGCGGAAAAGCGCACCGCCTCCAGCGGCGAGATACCGGCGGCGATTTTCACCGGCTTGTGGATGGAGACGGATACCATGAACCAGCAAACCAGGACGGTCAGGAGCACGGCCAGCCCATAATAGGCCCCGTGGAAACCCTTGGGGAACAGGAACAGGCCGCCGAGAACACCCAGCAATATGCCAAGGGAAATTCCAATGCCGCCCAGCCGCCGGCTCTCCTTTTTCACAATGCGCCGGATCTGTTTGGGCGTCGCCCCGATGGTGCGGAGCTGCCCATAGCTTTGAATCTTATCCTGAACGGAGATTCGGAAAATACTCTGGATGACCACATAGCCGCCAATCAGCACCAGGGCCGCGATGCCGCCAATCGTAGAGAAATCAATGGACTTGGAATAATAGGTAAAGTAACTGTTGTTCATTCCCGCAGGGGGGAGGCCATACCGCCCGGCAATCTCCCGGCAGTGGGCGGTCATGACCTCCTGGCTCAACTGCCTGTCGTTCTGGAAATGCACATAGGCGCGATACCCGGCAGGGTCAAATCCGGCCCACTGGGTCAAAGCCGCTTTGGAAACGGCAATAGCGCAGGTGTTTCCTTCCTTTTCCCCCATGGCAGACAGAAT
>JAETOP010000163.1 GCA_021771675.1 Oscillospiraceae bacterium
TACGAATGGGAGAACAGCGTATCCCGCTTTTGCCAGGTCAAAAATCGTTTTGTCGAGCCCCATATTGATGAAGCCAGCAACATTTTCCCCAAGCACCCAACGGGGCCGCAGCTCGGCAATAACCCGGCACATTTCCGGCCATAGATAGCGTGCATCCGCAAAGCCTTTCCTCCGTCCGGCGGTGGAGAAGGGCTGGCAGGGGAAGCCGCCTGATAGGATGGTGACTGTTTCAAGTCCTGTTTTTTCAAAAAACGCCTCCTTCGTGAATGTAGTAATATCCCGGAACCTGGGAACCTCCGGCCAGTGCTTTTGAAGGACGGAATAGGGGTAATCCGCCCACTCGCACTGGCAGACGGTCCGAAACCCGGCCGCCTCCGCTGCCAGGTCCAGGCCGCCAATGCCGGAGAACAGGCTCACATGGGTCAGATCAATCATGGTCCCCATTGTGGCGGAGGGGTTCAAAGGCGCTGTCCAGCTCCGCAAGCACCGCCTCCATATCCGCCGTGACCGCTTTGCTTTTTGCGATCAGGCCCTCCATCACTTCAAAGAAGGACGCCCCTTCTTCATCCTCCTGGCCCTCGCCGGGATCATCCTCCCCGTAGTCCAGAAGTTCCAGTTCCTTGATGCCGTCCAGGTCGCCGGGATTTCCATAGACTACATAGCGGCCGGGGATATCCCAGGTCTCAAAGAGCTTTTCCGCCTGCCCGCCATAGAGGGCAGCGGCCTCCTTCAGATGGAAGAAGTCCTCCATCGTTTCCGCCCGCTTCATCTGGAAGGCAAGCTGGCGGATAAAGCCGTAGAGAAGGACACGCTCGTTGACGGTGGCCTCGTAGACGTCCTCGGAAATCATGTAGATATTTTCATTATTCATGTTCAGGTTCTCCTTTCATCACTTCACCGGGTTTGGTGGTCATAATACTGTAAAGCTCATTATCCTGGGGGAAATCATCCATGAAGGGCAGGATCACATTCCCGAAGAAGATAAGCCCCTGTCCGGGGCCGGAATTGCTGATGTGCGCCGCCTGCTGGGTGGAGATGTTCAGCCGCTCGCAGAGTATCTTCCGGTCGCCGCTGGCCTGGTTCAGCAGATAAATGAAATCGCTGTTCTCAAAGATGTTCTCGATCTCCGGGGAGGCCAGCAGGTCCTTGATGTTCTGGGTAATGCCCGTGGGGATACCGCCCCATTTGCGGAAGCGTTTCCAAATCTCCACACTCCAGCTCCCTACCTCGCCCCGCAGCAGAAGGTGGAACTCGTCCACATAGTATCTTGTGGACTTGCCTTCGCTCCGGTTCACCGTGACACGGTTCCACACCTGGTCCTGGATGACCAGCATCCCCAGGTTTTTGAGCTGTTTGCCTAACTCCTTGATATCAAAGCACACCAGGCGGTTATTGATATCCACGTTGGTCCGGTGGTTAAAAACATTCAGGCTGCCATGCACATACAGCTCCAATGCGGCGGCGATCCTTGCGGCCTCCGGCTCCGGCTGCCGCTTGATCTCGTCATAGAGGTCTCCCAGGATGGGGATGTTCTCCGGCTTCGGGTTCGCCAGGTAAGGGCGGTAGACGATCCGCACCGCCCGGTCGATCACCGTCTTTTCCACCGGCTCCAGACCGTTGCGTCCGCCCGCCGCCAGCTCGCAGAAGGACAGGATAAAGTCAGATTTCAGTGCCAGAGGGTTATCATCCTCGGAGTAGTTCAGGCTCATATCCATCGGGTTCACATACTGGCTGCTGGTGGGGGATATCTTGATGACCTGCCCGCCCAGGCGGTGGACCAGGGGGAAATACTCCGCCTCCGGGTCGCAGATAATGATATCGTCCTTTGTCACCAGGAACACGTTGAGAATTTCCCGCTTTGCGGAAAAGCTCTTGCCGCTGCCCGGCGTGCCAAGGATCAGGCCGTTGGGCGTCTTGAGCTGCTTGCGGTCCGCCAGGATCATATTGCCGGAAGTGGCATTGAGACCGTAATAAAGGGCCTCGCCGCCCTGGAAGAGCTCTTGGGAGATAAAAGGGACAAAGACCGCAACGGAGGAAGTGGTGAGCCCCCGTTCGATCTTGACCTGATTGATCCCCAGGGGGAGGGCGGATACAAGGCCCTGTTCCTGCTGGAAGTCCAGCCGTACCAGGTGGCAGTTATGCTTCTGTGCCACAGAGGACGCCCGGAAGATATCATTTTCCAGCTTTTGCTTCGTGTCTGCCACGTTCACCACCAGGAAGGTCATCAGGAACATTCTTTCATTCCTGGTCTGCAAATCCCGGAGGATATTCTTTGCCTCGCCCGCGTAGGTGGCGATATCGGAGGGGATGATATCCATGTCGAACCCTTCCCGCGCCGCCCGTTTCTGGGCGTCGATCTTCATACTGTCCAGGTCGGTGATCTTGCGCTTGACCGTCTTGATCGCCTCGTTCTGGTCCATGCTCCGGATATGGAGGCTCACAAAAATGGTGCTGTCCGTATCCAGGAGATCGGCCAGCACCCGGTCATTCAGCTCCGGGGCCGTGATCTGCAAGAAGCTCACCGCCCCATATTTGCCTCCCATACCGAAGCGCCTTGCCTCCCCGAAACGGAAGGAGGAAGGCGCGATAAAATCCTTGACCGACAGGCCGGAAGGCGCCAGCCAGTCCCATTCAAAGGAAAACCTCTCCCCGTCCGGATGGAGGATGCCATGCAGCACCTCCAGCCATTCCTTCCCGTCCAGGGCCTCCGCCAGCGCGCCCATTGCCTTGAAGTAGTTGAGCGCGTCCAGGGTGATGCGGGAGAACCGCGCCCTGGCCTCCTTGATGTTCTTCGCCTCGATGGCAAGCACCAGGAACTTTGTCTTGACCATGCCGTTGTTGCCGTGTTCGAGCTGCCCCCGGAGCATATCCGTGTAGAGGGCGCGCACCCCGTCGAACCGGTCTCCCTGGGCGGCGATCTCGATCCGTTTGCGGAAATCCGCCTTGTTTACCTTCCGGCACACAAGGGAGAGCTCCATGCCGATAGAAGCGTCGTGGGCGTTATACATATCGCATAAGCCCTCAAAAATGGCCGTCTGGTCGTCCTTCTGGGCGAGCTGGTAATTCACATCTTCAAATTCGATGCACCGGCTCCAGGTGGTATCATCCAGCCTGCACAGCCCGTCCGGGTACATCTGCCGGAAGGGTAAGGTATCCTGGGCCGAATGGGGCTTTCCGTCACCCCTGGCCGTTTCGATGATCCTTCGGATTTCCCGCTTTTCAGCGGCGGTCAGCTTTCGCTTTGCCTTTACCGGGGCCGCCTCCTTCGGCGGCTGCTTTCGATTTCTGAACAACCCTCCGCACCTCCTTTTCCACCTGTATCTGCCGCTCCAGGGCGGCATAGAAATTGTCTGTCTGATAAGGCCGCTCCTTCGGACGGATAAAGACCGTCTGGATGATCTGGCCCGCGATCACCTCCAGCGGCTGCCCGTTCCGCTCATACATGGCAAGCAGGAACAGGGGCAGCATGACCACGATCATGCAGACCGTGGCGGTGCTGGAATTGACCATTTTGCGGAGCAAAAAGAAAAGCGGTACTCCAATGAGTGCCGCCGCCCCGAAACACACAAGCTGCCGCCTGGTCAGGCCAAACAGCACCTTGCTCTTTACTTTTGTCAGGTCCTTCGGGACCGTTACATACGCCAATTTATCAAGCCTCCTTTAATGCGCCCCGAACAGACTCTTTGAGAGGCTGCCGGTCTTGAATAATGCGAAACACAGAAGCACCGTGTATCCCATGCAGGCCCAGATCGCCCCGGAAAGGTCCCCGCCCGCGGCAATGCCCTGGACCAGCACCGAATAGATACCCACGCACACCATGATAAGAAACGCCTGGAAGGCCAGGGCGAACAGGGATTTCAAGTAGTTCTGCCCGGTGGAACTCCAATCCCGGTTTGTCATGGTGGCAAGGGGGATCGGCCCGATGGAGGTCGTCAGATACACCTCGATCATGCGGCCGTAAATGACCAGCATGATACAGATGGAGAGGGCGTTCATGGTCAGCCCCACAAAGAGGGACTGGAACCACAGGCCGAACAATTCACCCGTCCCCAGGGCTTCAAGCTGCGCCTCCATATCCGTGATAACGCTGTTTACGTCAATGGAGGTATTCCCGATGATGACCCCCGCGCTCTGATTGACCACACTCTGGCCGATATCGAAAATCCCCATGACGATGTTCCATGTGTTCGTTACGATCAGCACCGCGCAGAAGGTCTTGAATATCCACTTGAAGAACATCCAGGTATCCACGTCGTGCATGTTGTTTTTCTCTGTCACAAGCTGGATCAGCTCATAACACATCACAAAGGTAAGGATAACCCCGGCAATCGGGACGATCACCGTTTCGGAGAGGCTGCGGATCATGGAAAAGACGCCGCTGTTCCATGCCAGCGGCGTCTGTCCCACTTCTCCGGCGATCTCGCCTACTTTGGTATTCACCGTATCGAACATGCCCGACAGGTTCCCCGTGAT
>JAETOP010000014.1 GCA_021771675.1 Oscillospiraceae bacterium
AGCCGCTGTTTCCCCTCGTTCAGCGCGGAGCGGTCAATCACCTCCTGATAGGCCGCCATCTGCTCCCGGATATTGAGTTGGGGATAGGCAAACACCCGATGCTCCAGGGGAATGTCCTCTATGCTGTGGTAATGCTCCACAAAGGAGCCGTGGTTGCACATGACATAGCCGCCGGGGGCAAAGTGGCCGCCCTCGTTGATCCGCACGTCCCGCCCGTATGCCTCGTAGTCGATGTAGTCAATCAAATGCTCCGGCACTTGGACAGCTTCAAACTCCTGGATATACAGGCGGCCCAGGGCCTCCTCGCTGTCAACATCAGGGTAAAAATCGTAGCTGTCCAGATTTTGCGTCAGGTTGATTAAATCCTTGACGCTCCCGGTGTATTCGCCGCTGTCCATCACGGCCTCCAGCTTTGCCAGCTCGTCATCGTCCATGCCGGACAGCAGGTGGGCCAGGTGGTTCAGCTCGTCAATGCTTTCATATTCGCCCAGGTGGTCGTACAGGCCCAGGATGTCGCTCTCAAAGTCGGTGATAAAAATTTCCTCATACCGGACGCCGTCCACCCCGATGCGCTTCAACAGGGCCTGCACCTCCCCGGTGGTAGTGGGGAAGTTCAGCGGCGCACCCGCCAGACGGCCCTCGTTGTACTTCCCCAGGTTGGTTACATAGGCTTCAAGGATTTTGCCCTCCATATCAGCGCCGCCTGTGGCCCTGGCCCTTGACGGTCAGGATGCCCTCTAACGTGGTGGCGGTGATCCCCAGCCGCTGGGCGGTGGCGATGTCGTTTTTCATTTCCTCGGTGACGGGGCCGCCGCACACCACCAGGACGCGGGAGCGCCGGAGCAGGTCGCGGCCCATGTCGATGCCGCTCTTATGCTCCTCCGGCACAGCGTCATTGAGGAACAGGGGCAGATACAGCGTGGGGCAGATGGGGGAAAAGCCAGCGTCATACACGGCCCGGCAATACTTGGCCGCCTGTTCCGTGATTTCGCAGGGGTCGCCGCGCCATGCGGCGGTAATGTATGCGAGGGGTCGTTTCATATCGGAAAAGCCTCCTTTTTTATGTTCAGTCGGTGGGGAACGGTCAACCCTATCCCCCCGCCCTTTCCCATTCATGGGAAAGGGGGCGGCTCTGGAGGATATACCCCCGCCGCGCCGCAGGGGGTAGCACAGCCGGGGCCATCCGTCAAGGGCAAGCCGCCGCCAGCGGCGGGGCGTTCCGCCCCCTTGACAGCCGTCCCCGCCTGTGCTTTGTGAACGGCGGCGACGGGGGATATACCCACCAGAGCCTCGGCATCGCAAAGTCCGCTCTGCTCCGTTTCCGCCTCCGGCGAAAACTGCGCCCGCTCCCTTGCTCCGCCTCTCCCCACAAAGTCTCCGACTTTGCGGGGTTCCCCATTTCCTGCGGGGGGACGGGGGACGCGGGGGACGGAAAAACCTCTGGTCAGGCTGGCCAGAGGTTACTTTTCCATTTCCACTTTTTTGTCGCCCTTACCCAGCTCCGGGGGCTGTTTCTCTTTCCACCCGTCCAGCAGGGCCATGATCTGATCCTTCATCTGACGGGGCGTGGCCTCCTTGCCGAAATACTTCTCCAGTTCAGCGCCGGAAATAATCACAGAAATATCCTCCTTTTTCTTTTCTTCACTCAAAATAGCGTCAATGGCGTCCGGGTTCAGCTTGTTGTCCTTGTCCAGCTCCCGGAGCCGCTTGGCCTGCCCCTGGGACGGGGAGGACTGCTGGCCCTCAATGGAAACGGCGATGTACTTCTGGTGCTTGGGCCGGATGCGGGAAATTTCCACGGCGGGGGTGAAAGACAGCTTGCCAGCGTCCATAACCTCTTTCAGTTCGGGAACAAGGTCGTTCAGCCAGAGATACCGCTGGACGGTTTTCACGCTCATGCCGTTGCGCTGGCCCACGCTTTGCAGGGAGAGCTTGCCCGCCTCGTTATCGTCACCCCGCGCCCCCTGGTGCTTGATAGCTTCATACTGCTGTTGCAGGGCCGCCGCCTTTTCGCTGGGCAGGAGCTTTTCACGGTGGCGCAGGTTGTCATCCGTCATAGCCAGGACAGCCTCATCGTCCGTCATGTTGCGGACAATACAGGGCATATTCATAAATCCGGCCAGCTCACTGGCCCGCTGGCGGCGGTGGCCCGCGATAATTTCATAGCCCCCGCCCTCACGGGGACGTACCAGGGCGGGCTGGTTTACGCCGCCGGAGCGGACGGACTCCACCAGCCCCTGCATTTCCGCATCGTCCCGCACACCAAAGGGATGATCCTTGAACGGGTGGAGGTCGGAGAGGTTCAGATAGACGATTTCCTCTTTTTCGGCGCGGGTCGCGTCACGGGGCTGGGCAGGTTCAGGCGGCGGGGCCGGGGCCTCCTCCTTGGCAGGGGCAGGGGGAGCGCCCTTGCCGGGGGCGGCCCGCTTGCCCTTGCCGGGGGCCTTGTCAGCCTTGGCCTTGGGAGCGCGGCCCCGTCCCGGTTTCTTCTCGCCAGCCTCCGGCGCGGGCCGGTCTGCCTTGGGCGGACGGCCCCGGCGGGACTTCTTCCGCTCCGCTTCAATTTCCTCCAGGGGCCGCTCCCATTCCTGCTTGGTGTACTCGGTAACAGAGCCGGCAGCGCCCTGCTCCGGGGGAGCGTCCCCAGGGGCGGGAGCCTCCGGCCCGGTCTTGTCAGCCTCCGCCCGCACGTCCGACAGGTCGATCACCTTGCCGGAGGGGGCGGGGCCGCCGTCCATGCCGGGGATCACCGCCTGTTCCGTCTGCTCCGGCGCAGGAGGGCCGCCCGGCGCTTCCGGCGTGGCGTTGGTCTTGGTTTCGTCTGCCATGCTTGCAAATACCTCCTTGTCACGATTGGGGCCGTATACCCAGACGGCCCAGGGTTCAGGGATTTTCCTCCGCATACAAAAACACCGCCTATTGTCCCGTTAGGCGGTGTTTTGTGTAAGGTTGGTAGCACTTTTTTTGCTTCTTTTCCCTGTATGCCCTTGTCAAGTGATGTTTACCTCCTTGCAAATAAAAAAAGGCGCAGGCTCTGAAAATCAGAAAGCCTGCACCGCATTTTCTTCATTTCACGGGCTATCCGTGAAAATCCGAGCACGACAATGTAGGCCCGTTCCCATACCAAAAAGCAGGAACGAACCGGGCAGCGGGATAGCACTTGCCGATGCAACCGTACATTGTCATACCTCCGTAGAAATTTTCTATAGCATAGCACTGGGGTTCGGGTTTGTCAAGTGGAGAGCAGATGGAATTTCCCATTTTTTCATTGATTTCCCACCCTCCGTGTGCTATACTCTAGGAAGAAATTATCAAGAACAAAGAGGTAGACGAATATGGATTATCAAGCGCTCGCTGAGCTTCTGTTCCCCCACGTCACCATGACGCCGGAGGAACTGGAAGAAAAATACCCCCCGAGAAGCGTGCCCGAGGGAGCGGTAATCACCCGTATGGCCCCCTCCCCCACCGGCTTTGTCCATCTGGGAAATCTGGTGCAGGGTCTGACCTCCGAGCGGATGGCCCACCAGAGCGGTGGAGTCCTGTTTCTCCGGGTGGAGGATACCGATGCCAAGCGGGAGGTTCCCGGCGCCGTGGAGGTGCTGATTGAGACGCTGAAGCACTATGGCATCCATTTTGACGAGGGCGCTGTGATGGACGGGGACAAGGGGGACTATGGCCCCTACCGCCAGCGGCAGCGGGCAGAAATCTACCATGTCTACGCCAAAAAGCTGGTTCAGCAGGGCATGGCCTATCCTTGCTTCTGCACGGAGGAGGAGCTTTCCGCCATGCGGGAAAAACAGGAGGCCGCCAAGGAAACCACCGGCTATTACGGCGAGTACGCCATCTGGCGTGACCGCCCTCTGGAGGACATTCGTGCTCAAGTTGAAGCAGGCAAAAGCTGGGTGCTTCGCTTCCGCTCCACCGAAGATGCCTCCAAGCAGTTCAAATTTAACGATCTGGTCAAGGGCGAGCTCACCGTCACTGAGAACAACATTGATCAGGTTCTCCTGAAATCCGACGGCATCCCCACCTACCACTTCGCCCATGCGGTGGACGATCACCTGATGCGCACAACCCATGTGGTGCGGGGGGACGAGTGGCTGCCCAGCCTCCCCTTCCACATTCAGCTGTTTAAGGCATTGGGCTTTAAGCTTCCCAAATACGTCCACATTGGGCCGCTGATGAAGATGGACGGCACCTCCAAGCGGAAGCTTTCCAAGCGGAAGGACCCGGAGCTTGCCCTGACCTATTACAAGGCGGAGGGCTTCCCTGTCCAGGCGGTTTATGAATACATCATGACCCTCTTAAACTCCAACTATGAGGACTGGCGGCGAGCCAATCCCGATGCTCCTGCCACGCAGTTCAAGTTCAGTCCCAAGAAGCTGAATCCCGCCGGGAACCTGTTTGACTACGCCAAGCTCTGCGACGTGTCCAAAAATGTGATTGCCAAGATGGATGCCAGCCAGGTCTATGCCCTGCTTCTGGAGTGGGCAAAGGAGTTTGACCCGGAATTCGCCCAGAAACTGGAAGCAAACCCGGATTTTGCCCAGAAAATTCTCGCCATTGGAAGAGGCGGAAAGAAGCCCCGCAAGGACATTGCCGTCTGGTCGGAGGCGAAGGCGTATTTGGGCTTCTTCTATGATGAATACCTGGAAGCGCCTGTCTTTGAGGAGAAATTTGACAAGTGCGTCATCCGCAGCGCCCTCACCAAGTTCCTGGATCGCTTTGACCCCCAGGACGATGCCAACACCTGGTTTGACAAAGTAAAGGACATCACCAGTGACCTGGGCTTCACCACTGATATGAAGGCCTACAAGGCAGACCCCGCCGCCTTCCCCGGTACCGTGGCGGATGTATCCACCTTCCTGCGGCTGGCAGTGACCGGAAAGACCAACTCCCCTGACCTGTACACCGTAATGCAGATTCTGGGCTATGACGCCACCGTCTCCCGCATGCAAAAGGCCCTTGCTCTCCTGTCATAATTTTTCACCGGCTTTCTGAGGGGAGCCGGTGACTTTTTCCTTCTTCTGTTCTTTACAGATTTTCTGCCATATGATATGATTCTTCCAGCAACTGAAGAAAGGTAGAGTTCCATGTACCAAGAATACAGCTCCAATTCCTTTGAACAGAAATTTACCTATGCAGGAACAGACCTGGGAGCCCATTGGAGCGCCCAGAGCACCTTTTTCCGTCTATGGGCTCCCACGGCCCAATGGGCCCGGATTTGCCTCTACCGCTCCGGCACCCCGGGAGAGGAAGAATCCTTCCAGAACATTCCCATGGCTCCGGGAGAAAAGGGAACCTGGACGGCCACTGCCCAGGGCGACCTGAATGGGGTTTACTATACCTATCTGGTAAATGTGGGGGGGCAAACCGTGGAAGCCTGCGACCCCTATGCCGTAGCCACCGGGGTCAACGGAAAACGTGCCATGATCTGCGACCTGGAAAGCACCAATCCCCAGGGTTGGAAAGAGGACAAGCTGACGGTCGCCTATGAGAATTACACCGATTGCGTAATTTATGAGCTTCACATCCGGGATTTGTCCAGCCATTCTTCCTCTGGAATTGTGAACAAGGGAAAATTTCTGGGTCTGACGGAAACGGGAACAAAACTGAAATCCGGGCAGCCCACAGGACTGGCCCATATTAAAAATCTTGGCGTCACCCACATTCATCTGATGCCGGTGTACGACTATGGCTCTGTGGACGAGGCAAATCCTGGGAAGGAATACAACTGGGGCTACGACCCCATGAACTTCAACGTACCGGAGGGCTCCTATGCCACCGACCCCTTTGACGGCTTTACCCGTATCCGGGAGATGAAGCAGATGGTTCACGCCCTGCACCAAAATAAATTGGGCGTGATTATGGATGTGGTCTACAACCACGTGTATCACACTCTTGAATTCCCCATGAACCAAATTGTACCCGGATATTTCAGCCGGGAAGACCAATCCGGGATTTTCTCCAACGGCTCCTGCTGCGGCAACGACACCGCTTCCGAGCGGGCAATGGTTCGCAAATACATTGTAGACTCTGTGAATTTTTGGGTGGATGAGTACCACATTGATGGTTTTCGGTTTGACCTGGTTGGTCTGCTGGATGTGACTACCATTCAACAGGTCATCTCCACAGTCCGGAAAACGCATCCCCAGGTTATTTTCTACGGAGAAGGATGGGATCTTTTCACCCAAGTGACCAAATCGAATATTTCTCTGGCTGTTCAGGCAAATGCCTGGCGACTTCCACAGTTTGCCTTCTTCAACGATACCATCCGGGACACCCTCCGGGGCTCCGTTTTTGATTACCATTTGCCAGGCTATGTATCCGGGGCTCCCGTATCCAAAGAGCAGCTGCTTCGCTGCTTCCAGGGGCGGATGGATTGGAGCTGTGAGCCCAATCAGATCGTGAACTATATCTCCTGTCATGACAACCACACCCTCCACGACCGCATCGCCGAGGCCCTTCCCCAGGCGGACGAAGGGGAGATTGCCAGAAGAAGCCGGCTTGCCGCAGCCTTCAATCTGCTGAGCACAGGCATCCCCTTCTTTGGTGCGGGAGAGGAAATGCTTCGCTCCAAGAAGAATCAGGCGGGCAAGTATGTGGGAAACAGCTACCGTTCCTCCGACCGAATCAACGGTCTGAAATGGAACCGCTTGACAGAGCCGGAGGTTCAGAAGACCCTCCAATATTATCAGGGGTTGCTGGCCCTGCGCAGGGCCCATGCTCTCTTCCGCATGGCGGATTCAGACCAGGTAATCCAGCGGATTACCCTGCTGCCAGACACCCCGGAGGAAATTGCCGCATTTTCGATAAACGGTGAAAAGGAGTGGATTATTGCCGCTTTCAATCCCACGAACCATTCTGCGGAAATTTCACTGCCCAACGGGAATTGGGGCGTTTTTGTGGATGCAAGCCAAGCCGGAAACGTCGCTTTCTCCAGAGTTTCCGGAGCGGCGAAAATCGACGCTTTGTCTGCATTTGTTGGAATTTTGGAGAAGTAGCACCAGAACAAATCAGCAGCCTCACCAATTTAATTGCTTTTCAGTTGACATTTTCAGCAAAAGTGACTATAATAGGAGTAACCACTCAGCAAGGAGGCAATACTATGGAAAAAAGAATCATTACTATCAGCAGAGAATATGGTGCCGGCGGGCAACCGGTGGGCCACATGATTGCCGAAAAACTGGGTATTCCCTTTTATGACAAAAAGTTGGTTGAGCATGTGGCAGAGGAATCCGGCTTCGCTCCGAAATTCATCGAGGAGCACGGCGAGCACTCCCCCAGCGGCAGCGTGTTCTCCTACGCCTTTGCCCCTCAGGGTGTTCCCGGCGTGATGAATGGACTTTCCACTTCGGATTACCTGTGGAATGTGCAGTGTAATGTGATTCTTCAGTTGGCGGAGAAAGGGCCCTGCGTCATCGTGGGCCGAAACGCCGACTACATTTTGAAGGATCGCAAGGATGTTCTAAACGTCTATCTTCATGCGGACATTCCCTCCCGAGTGAAAAGAGTTTTGGAAGCCAACCCCAACGAAAAAAATCCCGAGGGTCGGATCGCCACCCGAGATAAACGCCGTCGGCTGAACTACCAGCATTACACCGGCCGAACCTGGGGGCTGTCTCAAAATTATCACATCTGTCTGGATACCAGCGTTCTTGGCTTTGAGCAGTGTGCCGAGATCATCCTGAACGCCGTGAAAAACAGCAAATAATTGTACATCAAATCGCCGCCCACAGCAGTCTGCCGTGGGCGGCGATTCTATTAGACGGGTGCGGCTTCTTTTTCTCCCTGGAAGTGAATGCTCACACCGTTGACCTCCACATTCTCATCGGCATTGATTAGAATGTACTTTACGCCACCGATCACCCGGGTCTCCACCAGGTCGGCACGGGTGGGGTCCACCTTGATGGCAATGTCCGCCGTTGTGATCTCGAAGTGCTTGCTGTCGATGATGTTCTTGGGATGAAGCTCCGCTTCAAAGCCGAAGGCCTCATCATACTGGACGCTGAAGGTGGAAACACCGGTCTCAGACACGCCGCAGGAGGTCAGCACATCTTTGAGCACCTCTTTGTCAATCAACAGGGGGTCGGGTACCTTGCTCTCCTTGTGAAGCTCCATCCGCTCCCGGAGCTGCTCATGGACGGTCTGCACCACATCCAGGCTGCACTCCTCCCCCAGGGCAGTGGTGAGCAGGGCCTCAAAACACTTTTTCTGCTCTGCCGCAGGCTTGGGAACGGGGGTATTGAATACCGCCTCAATGAGAGCGTCCTGGTTTTCCTTGGTGTTGTGGGTATAGTAGAGGGCGTTGTAGATATTGGTGGAGCGGTTGTCGAAGGCCGGGAACAGGAACCCAACCTCCGGAGCGGACACCGGCTGATTCATGGCCCCGTCATGGAAGGTCTTCTCCTCCGGCACATAATGCAGGTTGGGCTTGGTCTGCTTTACCGGGCAGACGGCGCAGACAAGGTAGGTAAAGGTCTCATCGGCGGAATCATTTTGCAGAGTATCGTCCTTGCTTTTGAAGGGCACGTCATAGGAATCACAGCCCAACAGAATCAAGTAATTCCCCTCCAGCACCAGGGTGTCAATAATCTTTTTATAGAGATTCATCCGAAGCTCCTCTTCCTGGAGTTTGGATTCCCGAAGCTTCATCAACAGCTCATGCTCCGGGCTCCCGGCCACCTGGCTGGTTTTGAAGGTTAAATCGATCAAATTCTTACCCAGGGAGCCGGACAAAGCCTTTCGGAGGATAGCAAAATACTTGTCCGCTTCATTCTCGGACATAATGCCGGTACTTGCCCGATATTCGGCGATAATTTCCTTATTATCGTTGACAAAGCAGCCATAAATGGCGGTCATGTTACTGCGATCACGGCGCAGATGGCGGCGGATTTCGCCGATTTCCTTTTCATTCATTGTACAAAACCTCTTCATATCAAAAATGTGGATTGATTATAGCACACCCAGCCCCGAAATGCCAGAAGAAAATCAGCCCCGATGAAAGGGCTGATTATCTTATTCCCACAGGCAGCTCCAGTTCTGGATGAAATATTCTATCCCCGACCAGACCGTGGTGAGGATAATCACAGCGGAGACAAGCCAAATCAGAAAAGCATTCTGGGGAAAAGCCAGCAGGAGGCACAGCCCCACCATGGTGCTGGCGGTTTTCACTTTGCCGCCCCATCCGGCTGCAATCACAGTGCCCTTGCCTGCAGCCACCATCCGCAATCCGCTGACCGCGAACTCTCTGGTAAGCACCACCATCAGCGCCCAGGCGGGGAACTGCCCCCACTCACAGAACATAGCCATTACCGCAATGGTAAGAAGCTTGTCTGCCAGGGGATCCAGGAATTTGCCGAAATCACTCACCTGGTTGCATTTCCTGGCTATCTGTCCGTCGACGTAATCTGTAATGCTGGCCGTAATGAACAGAAGGAGAGAAATCCGCATCCACAGGCCTGAAACACCTCTGCTCAGGTACATGGTTATCATCAGCGCAGGAATTAAAAACACCCGAACCAGGGTTATTTTACTGGCAGTTGTCATTGAGAATCCTCCCCGACCAAATAGCCCGTCAAATCTCCGTCCTGAGTTCCGTCAAGGCGAACCTGTACAAAGTCCCCTTCTTGCAGCGGCTCCTGGCAGGCAATCCAGACCCGTCCGTCAATTTCCGGGGAGTCAGCGTAGGTGCGGCCATAGAACTGCTCAAATTCCTCATCAAAGCCATCCACCAGGACCTCCAGCGTCTTTCCAATCATGGAGGCATTGTAATCATCCATGATTTCCGATTGCAGCATCTCCACCCTTTGGGCCCGCTCCATGGCAATGTCCGAGTCCACATGCTCCATCCGGGCGGCTGTGGTTCCCTCCTCCGGAGAGAAGGGAAAGGCTCCTGCCCGTTCCAGCCGAAGCTCACTCAGGAAGTCCAGCAGCTCCTGAAATTCCGTCTCTCCCTCACCGGGCAGTCCGGTAATCAGGCTGGTGCGAATCACCAGACCGGGAATGCCGCTGCGGAGCCTCCGGATCAGCCCCCGCAGAAATGCGCCGTCACCCCGGCGGTTCATCAGCTTCAAAATACCGTCGTTGCAGTGCTGGATGGGAATATCCAGATACTTCACAATTTTGGGCTCCTCAGCCATGACCTGGATGAATTCGTCATCAATTTCATCCGGGTAAACATAGTGCACACGAATCCAATGGATTCCGTCAATCCTGGCAAGCTCACGAAGCAGCTGCGGCAGCAGCCGCTTGTGGCCGGGTAAATCGGTGCCGTAGCGGCTGGTATCCTGGGCAACCACAATCAGCTCCTTCACACCGGTGCTGGCCAGCATTCTGGCTTCATAGAGCACATCATCCATCTGCCTGCTGCGGTATTTGCCCCGAAGGGATGGAATGACGCAGTAGGAGCAGTGGTTGTCACAGCCCTCGGCAATTTTTATGTAGGCATAGTGGGCAGGGGTGGTAAGAATCCGCCAGCTCTCCTCCTCCGGTGCGTCAATGGAGTCAAATTGGGAAATCAGCTTTCCCTCCAACAGAGCTTCAATGGCGGGGACGATCTGGGGGAAGCTTCCCGTGCCCAAAATGCCATCCACCTCGGGCATTTCTTTCAGAATCTCCTCTTGATACCGCTGGGACAGGCAGCCGGTGACCAAAATCTTCCCGATCCGTCCCTCCGCCTTCATTGCACCGGCCATGAGAATATGGTCGATGGCCTCGGACTTCGCCGAATCGATGAACCCGCAGGTGTTGATGACCACCACATCACAGCCGTCCAGCTCCCCGGTGACAGTATGCCCCGCCTCTTGAACCCGGTACATCATCCGCTCACAGTCCACCTGATTCTTGGCACAGCCAAGAGAAATAAATCCAATTATCGCCATTTACTCATCCTCCGGAAAATCATCGGTATCAAACGAGAGTTTGCTCAGCGCTTCCCGGATTGCCCGGTAGCTGTGTCCCCGCCGAATCAGCGCATCCACAGCCCGCTTCACTGCCCGCTGATCCGATGGGTCGGTTATTTTTGATTTGAGAAAAGAGATCATCTTTTCCCTCTGATCCGGGTAATCCGCCAAGGCGGACTCCCAAAGCTCCCTTGGAATGCGCTTTTCATAGAGCACCTGTTTGGCCTTCGCCGGGCCGTAGCCCTTGGAAATGCAGGAATGAACGATCTGCTCAGCGGTCTTATTGTCATCCAGCAGATTTAATTCCACCAGCCAGCTTATTGCCTGCTTGGCATCAGATGCCTTTTCCCCCTTTTGAATCAGACGGCTCTCCAGTTCCTTTTTGGAGACATTGGAGGCGGACACGATCCGCACCGCCCGCATCTTGGCGGACAGCTTCTCTCCGGCCGCGGTCAGCTTCTCAAACTGCTCCGGGGAAAACTCCATGCCGGGATATAATCCAAAATCCTCCACCGTCTGTCTGTAGAGCCGGAGGGTTCTCCCATCGTCGAACTGAACGAAATACCGCCCCGCCCGATCCGGCGTGGTTTTCAGGAGCTCAATCCTCATCGTTAAAATCGTCAGCGCTTACAGCGATGGGACGCTCTGCCGCTTTGGCAGGGGCCTTGGGCGTCCCGCCGGAAATCTTCCACAGATTCTCCCGAACCTGGGCCTCCACCCGGTCGGCGATCTCGGGATTCGCCTGTAAATAGGCCTTTACACTGTCCTTGCCCTGGCCAATTCGTTCATCACCCATGCTGAACCAGCTTCCGCTCTTCTGGACAATGTCCATCTGGACAGCCAAATCCACCAGTTCACCCCATTTGGAGATGCCCTGGCCATACATGATGTCGAAGAACGCCTCTCGGAAGGGGGGCGCCACTTTGTTTTTGACCACCTTAACCCGAGTCTTATTTCCCACCACGCTGCCGTCCTCCTTGATGGCCTCCACACGGCGCACATCCAAACGGACGGAAGCGTAGAATTTCAGGGCATTGCCGCCGGTGGTGGTTTCGGGATTGCCATACATCACGCCAATCTTCATGCGCAACTGGTTGATGAAGATGACAACACAGTTGGTTTTGGAAATGGTGCCTGCCAGCTTTCGCAGAGCCTGGGACATGAGCCGGGCCTGTAAGCCCACGAAGGTATCGCCCATCTCCCCTTCAATTTCCTGCTTGGGCACCAGAGCGGCCACGGAGTCCACAACCACCGCATCCACTGCACCGGAGCGAACCAGTGCATCGGTAATTTCCAGAGCCTGCTCGCCGGTATCCGGCTGGGAAACCAGCAAATTGTCGGTATCCACCCCCAGAGCGGCGGCATAGACCGGGTCAAGAGCGTGCTCGGCATCCACGAAGGCAACTTCACCGCCCCGCTTCTGGGCCTCGGCCAGAATGTGCAGGGCCAGAGTGGTCTTACCGGAGGATTCCGGGCCGTAAATCTCAATGATTCTTCCCTTGGGAACACCGCCGATGCCCAAGGCGGCATCCAATGCCAGGGAGCCGGTGGGAATGGCCTCCACATTCATCTCAGGGCGGTCACCCAGGCGCATGACTGTGCCCTTGCCAAAGCTCTTATCGATCTGGGCCAAGGCAGTCTGAAGGGCTTTTTTCTTGTCCGATGCGGGGGTTGGTGTTTCATATACGGTCTTCTTCGTAGCCATAATCATATTCCTTTCCCGCTGTACCATGCCAGCACAGCTCGTTCTCTGTCATGATAGTCCCGCTTCCGCTCTACAATGGTGAAATCCTTTTTTTCCAGAAGACTGCACACCGCGTCACCCATGTTCAGCCCAAATTCAAAGCAGAGATAACCGCCGGGCTTCAGAACCCGGGTATAGTGCTCCAAAATCAAGCGATAGAAATCCAGGCCGTCTTCTCCGCCAAACAGAGCGAGATGGGGTTCAAAAGCGCTGACGCTTTTGGGAAGCTGCTCCATTTCCGCTCCCGTGACATAGGGGGGATTGGAAACAATCATGTCGAATTTCCCCAGAAATCCCGGAGGATCCTGCCGGGCGTCCACCTGGAAGGTGCTCACTCTGCCTCCCAGCTTGTTTCTGGCAATGTTTTTCTTCGCCACCGCCAGGGCTTCCTTGGAAATATCCGCCAGGGTGACCCTGGCATCCTTCACCCGGCTGGCAATGGCCAGGCCGATGCAGCCGGAGCCACAGCACAGATCCAAAATTCTGGGATCCTTGTCCAGGAAGAGTCCCTTGTTGATGGCAAGCTCCGTAACCGCACAGGTATCATCCCGGGGAATCAACACATCAGGGCTGACAAACAGAGGCAATCCGTAGAACTCCCACTCCCCCAATACATAGGCCAGGGGCTCTTCATTCAGCAGCCGTTTTACGCCGCTATATACTCTGGAAACCAGCTCCTGCTCCGCCTGCCGGTCAATCTCCCCCAGCAGCTGTTCCGGGGTTCTCCCGGAAAAGGTACAGATCAAATCTCTGGCAATCAGTCCGGCGGACTGCTGGGTTTCCATCTGAGACAGGGCATTTCGGGAAGCCAAATACAAATCCCGATTGGTCATTACCACAGGTCACTCCCTTCCTTTTCAGGAAGGACAGCGGTCACGGCGGCAATACCCACTTCGATCATGCTGTCGTCCGGCTCATTGGTGGTAAAATACTGCATCCACATGCCCGGGGCGGTGATGATCCGGGTAAACCAATTGTCATGTCTGCCTGCCCAGCGGTTGATCTCATAGGTGATGCCAACCACCACCGGCAACAGCAGCAGCTTAAAGGCGATCATAATCACCCGATACAGCCCGCTCCCCCGGATAGCAGCCAGGGACGGAATCAGCGCCAGCAGCGCAGAGGAGGCAATGGAGAAAATCAAAATGGAAATCACCATCACCACCAGCAAAAAGCTCGTGCCGCACCGGGGGTGCAGCCGGGTCTGGGCCCGGACATTTTCCACCGTCAGCGGAAGTGCCGCCTCGTAGCAGCGGATGGTTTTGTGCTCCGCTCCATGGTAGGCAAAAACCCGCTTCATCTCTTTCATTCTGGAAATCAGGATCATATAGGCCAGGAAAATTCCCATGCGGATAACACCCTCCACCAGGTTCAGCAGCAGTGTGCTCTGAATCACACCGTCCAGAAAGCCGGAAATCACCATGGGCAGCAGGAAGAAGAGAAACACAGACAGTCCCACCCCAAGAACCATGGCAATACCCACAACCACCTTTTGAAAGGTTTCGCTGCCCAAGGCCTTTTCCAGCCACAAATCCAGCTTGGAGGGCTCCTCCTGCATTTCCTCAGGAGCCAGATCCGCCGAGCGCATCAGCGCCTTGATACCCACCAGCTGAGAATCAAAGAAATTGAAGATTCCCCGGATAAAGGGCCATCCCTTCACGGACTTCGCAGGAGTAATCTTTCTCGGATGCACCTCTGTCTGCAAGCCCTTTGAGGAACGAACCACAATGGCATCCTTTTCCGGGCCGCGCATCATAATTCCCTCGATCAGCGCCTGTCCGCCGATCATGGTTTTGAATTTCTCCTTTGCGGGAGATTGATTTGTTTTAGCCATAATTATCCTTTCTCTACTGGGTAACCGGAAGAGCAATGGTAACCAGTGTCCCTCCGCCCGGGGCATTTTCCAGGGTCAGCTTGCCGTTGTGAAGCTGCATAATTTCTTCGCACACCGCCAACCCAATGCCGGTGCCTCTGGCCTTGGAGCTGCCTTTATAAAATTTCTTTTTCACCAAGCCAAGCTCATCCTCCGGGATGCCAGGACCGTGGTCACGAATCCGCACCATCACCTGATCGTTTTCGCAGCTGATGCTTGCCTCAATTCGCTTTCCATCCCTGCCATGCTTGGCGGCATTATCCAGCACATTCAGGAACACCTGACGCAGCCGTTTGCCGTCACAGGGGATTTCCGGAATGTCAGAATCATTTTCAAGATACTCCAGTTCTATCCCATCCTGGGCCAGTCGGCTGCCGTACATATACACCGTATCCTCAAACACACTGCGGATGTCCGTGGGCTCCACCGTCAGCGTCATTCTGCCGTCCTGCATTCTTGTAAAGTCCAGCAGCTCCATCACCATCTCTGTCAGCCGCTTGGCTTCGCTGGAAATAATCTTCATGCCCTGGCGTGTGTCGTCATCCATGTCGTCCCCCGCCAGCAGCGTCTCGCTCCATCCGTTGATAACCGTAAGGGGGGTGCGCAGCTCATGGGAGAGCTGGGAGATAAATTCCGCCTGCATCTTCTCATTCTGACTGATTTTGCTGGAGAGCTCATTGATGGTATCCGCCAATTCCCGGATTTCGTCATCGTAGCGGGTTTGAATCTGGACGCCATAGCTTCCGTTGGCAATTCTCTTTGCCTTTTCGGTTATTTCCGCCACCGGAACCATAATGGAGCGGATAAAATAGCTTCCGCTAAGCAGCACTACCGCCAGAAAAACCAGCAGCGTCAGACATGCAACAGCCGCCACATAGACGATCTGGCGATCAACAATATAGAGGGAGGTTACAAAGCGGAACACGCCAACCACCTCGCCGCTGCTGTAGATCAGCGGGCTGGAGATAGCCATAACATGCTCCTGGGTGATGGGATCCATCCCCACAAAGGATTCACAGCCCCGGGAAACCAGCGCCCTGCCAATCTCCGGCGTCTCCGGGGACTCATTGCCCCAGAAACCGTAGGAGGTCGCCACCAATTCTCCGGTTTTGTCGATGAACTGGAGCTCGATCACATTCTTTGCCTCATAGCTCCTGGCGTAAGTGATGCAGGCCTGGTAGTAATCCGTATAGTCCTGATGGGAGCCGCCCGAAAAAAAGGACGTGGAGGACTGGGCCCGACGGGTTAAATCCGCCTGCATATTGGAATAGTAGTAGACGGCATAGGATGCCGTAACTGCGGCAACGCAGACCAGTCCAAGGGCAAGAACCACGCCCACCGTATTGGCCATCCACCTTCTTCGCAGGCCTCGCTGTTTCTTCTTTCCTCTCATCAAATCTTAGGCGCCCCATTTATAGCCAAGGCCCCACACCGTGGTGATATAGGTAGGATTGGCGGTATCATCCTCAATTTTTATCCGCAGACGCCGGATATTCACGTCTACAATTTTCAGTTCACCCTCATAGTCCCGCCCCCACACGGCGGCAAGGATGTCCTCCCGGGAAAGGGCCCGGCCGGGATTTTGCATAAATAGCTTCAAAATGGCATATTCCACCTGGGTCAGACGAATTCTGGCGCCGTTCTTTTCCAGGGTGTGATTCCGGGTATTCATCACGAAGGGGCCCTGGGTCAAAAACTCCGAGCTCACTGCGCTGTCACCGCCGATGCGGCGGAACAGGGCATCAATTCTGGCAGTCAGCTCCGCCGGAGAGAAGGGCTTTGTCACGTAGTCGTCCGCTCCGGTCATCAGGCCCGTAACCTTATCCATTTCCTGGGTTCTGGCAGTGAGCATAATGATGCCAATCTGCTTGCTGGTGGCACGAATCCGGCGGCAGACCTCAAAGCCGTCCATATCCGGCAGCATAATGTCCAGAATGGCAACGCCAATGTCGGGATTTTCCGCCAGGCGATCCAGAGCCTCCTGGCCGGTACCGGCTTCAATGGCATCATAGCCGGCTCGCTTCAGGTTGATGACCACGAAACTTCGGATATTTACCTCATCTTCCAGTATCAATACTTTTTTCATAATCCACCTCTTATGATTCTGAAGTTTTCCAGTCCTGGCGAATCAAATGGAAATTCTCTCGCAGGTATGTTTCTGTCATGCCGTAGATGGCCGAACCGGATTCCAGCTTTCCCGCATAAACCACATCCTGCCCGCTGTAAAGGGGGAACCGGTTTTGCTCGGAGGCCTGCATATCCCTGTCCCTGCCGGTGAAGGCATAAATGGTAAAGACTGGAACTGCGCTGCCATAGCTGTTGTTCCACATAAAGAACGTATAGACGTTTCCGTTCTTATCGGCGGCAAGCCGATCGATCCAGTCGCTCTCCACCTTGATATACCAGCCATCCTCAAAATTATGGAAGGTATAGAGCATGTTGGTTTCGTTGCCCTGAATATCAATGGTGAACCAGCGAATCAGGTTCTGCTCCGTGGTGTTGTACATCATGTTCAGCATGCTGGGCAGCTCCAAAATGCCGTCATTGTTCAAATCCTCGGCATACACAAAGTGATTGCGCAGCATCTGCATACTGGCGCCCACATCCGTGGACTGGGGTATGTTAGAAAACACGCCGTCCCGCAAAGCAAAAATATCGGTAACTACCGCATTTTCATTGCTGGCACTTGCCACGTATACGGCAGGCTCACCACTGGACAGCTTGTTCACCGCAATCCGGTGAATGTGCTCTGGTGGAACAGAGAGCTTCGCCTCTGCCGAGCCAACTACGTTTCCGTCCACATAGCTGTAGAGCCGGGCAATACCATTGCCGTACTCTGCTTCCCCATTTTGAATCACCATCAAATCACTGTTCCCATTGCCGTCCAGATCGCAGACAACCAGCTTCAAATAGATCATGCTTTTGATCTTCTCGGCCTGACTGGACGCAAAGGAATAGAGGGAAACGGTTCGGGTCACTTTTTCATTCAGCTGGGTTCCCACCACCAATTCACAACCAGGCTTCCCGTCAATATCAGCGTAATGAACCTGCTCGAAAGAGGAGCCCTTGCAGCTGATGGTCTCCCAGAGCTCATAGTTTTCATCCGTCGGTTGATTGAACAAAAGAATCTGGAGGGAATCATCCTGAACCACCTTGGTAAAAACCACATATTCCTCTTTCCCATCTCCGTCCAGATCCGCCGTTTGAACGGACTCCTGATTGGCGCCGGAGACCGGGGCAGCATATACCCTGCCTGCCATGGCCGACTCAATGGCAGAGCGAAGATTATTATTCCGCTCTGAACGGCGGGGAAGACTATACATCTCACCAATAGTCTTCGCACCGCACCCGGTCAGCAGTGTGAGCGATAAGGCACAGAAGAAAACCAGTATTCTTTTTTTCAAACTGTCAACTCCTTCCGACAGGGTATTATACCATGCAGCGAAGCAAAATGGTATCATATTGCCATATTTTACCGTCCCGGGCACAGCCGGAGAGGAAAATGACATTGGGGATATAATCGTCGCTTAGTGGCTATTATATCATATTTTCTGAAAAAAGGAAGCTATTTTAGCACAACATTTCCTTCACCAAGCAGATTCTTTAGTTCCTCCATCATGGACGGCCTAAAATCACACCGGGAGCCCCTGCGAAGTCTGGTATCTGCAAAAAACAAAACCACCGAATTGTCGCCTGGGAACATATTCACGATGGCCCGAACCTTACGGTACTCCGGTGAATCCTCCGTAGGAAGGCGCAGATACAATGTTCCTTCCAGCTTCCGGGAAGGAGCGGCCGCATGGGGCACGAACTGCTCCAGAAGCTGGCGCTGAAGGGGGTCTGAAAAATCGGACATGGGGCGAACCCGATTTACAATGATCTGCGGGTCTTTGTCATCCCGCACCGACAATTTTCCCACCACCACCACGGCGGCATTCTCCCGCAAATATCCGCCGTGCTCGTTCAGCGCATTGGAAAACACGATCATCTCAATAGCGGCAGTGTCATCCTCAATGGTCACGTAGGCCATCATGGTATTGCTCCGGGTCATCTTGGTCTTGACGGTCTGAACAATGCCTCCAATGCTCACCACATCCTCGTCCTTGAACCGGCAATTCTCCCCGGTCAAAGCGGAAATGGGCACCACACTGGTATTTTTCAGATAATTGCGGTAATCGTCCATGGGGTGGCCGGAGATATAGATACCGGTAGTCTCCTTTTCCATGGCCATCAGCTCTGCCCGGGGAAGCTCCTCCTTGTGAGGAATCGCAATTCTCAACGATGCCTCTTCTGACAGCATGGAGAACAGGCCCATCTGTCCCTCCAAATTTTTCTTTCTGGAAGAGGAAACGCTGTCCATCATGGCTTCGTAGACGGTGAGGAGCTCGCTTCTGTGGTAGCCAAAACAGTCCATGGCACCGCACTTGATAAAGTTCTCCACAGCCCGCTTGTTCAGCTCTCCCTCCCCCATCCGCTCCAGGAATTCCTCCAGGCTTCTGAAGGGGCCGCCCTCGCTGCGTTTGCCCACCATGGTTTTAATCAGGCCATGGCCCACATTCTTCACAGCTCCCAGACCGAAGCGGATGGAGTCTCCCTCCACCGTAAAGTGATCTTCGGAATGATTGATGTCCGGAGGGAGGGTGGCAATGCCGATTTCCTTACACTCCGCAATATAGCCCGAAATTTTCTCCGCCGAATCCAGCACAGAGGTCATCAGCGCCGCCATGTACTGCCGGGGATAGTGGCATTTCAGATAGGCTGTCTGGTAGGCCACAACCGCATAACACACCGCATGGGCTTTGTTGAAGGCGTAGTTGGCAAAATCCACAATTTCATCATAAATGGATTGGGCGACCGCCTCCGCTACTCCGTTGCCAATACAGCCGGTGATATTCTGCTTTGGATCTCCATAGACGAAAATCTTCCGCTCCTGCTCGATGACCTTCATCTTTTTCTTGGAGATGGCACGGCGGATATTGTCCGCCTGGCCCATGGTATAGCCGCCCAGGCTGCGGAAAATCTCGATTACCTGCTCCTGGTAGACGATGCAGCCATAGGTGACCTTCAAAATCGGCTCCAAAAGGGGGGTTTTATAGGTCACCTTTCTGGAATCCAGCTTGTTGGCAATGAAGGTGGGGATGGAGTCCATGGGGCCGGGACGGTACAGCGCTACAATTGCCGTAATATCCTCGATGGAGCTGGCCCTCATATTGACGCAGACGCTGGTCATGCCGGCGGATTCCAGCTGGAAAACGCCCTGGGTCTTCCCCTCGGCCAGCATGGAAAAGGTTTCCGGATCGTTGTCCGGTATTTTGTCCACCGCAAAGTCGGGAACCAGCTTTCTGATTTCCTCCTCGGCGTCATGAATCACCGTCAGGTTCCGAAGGCCCAGAAAATCCATTTTCAAAAGGCCCAGCTCCTCAATGGTGGTCATGGTGTACTGGGTGACGATGGTGTTGTCATTGGTGGACAGGGGCACATAGCTGCACACCGGGTCGGCGGTAATCACCACTCCGGCAGCGTGGGTGGAGGTATTCCTGGGCATTCCCTCCAGGGACATGGCCGTATCAATGAGGGTGTGGATTCTCTCCTCATTGTCATACATCTGCTTCAGCTTGGGAACCGTGTTCAGCGCATCTGCCAAGGTAATATGGGGTGTGGCTGGGACAAGCTTTGCCACCACATCCGTCTCCGCATAGCTGAAATTCAGCGCCCGGCCCACGTCCCGGATGGCGCCCCGGGCGGCCATGGTGCCGAAGGTGGCAATCTGGGCCACATGGTCGGAGCCATATTTCCGGGTGACGTACTCAATCACCTCGCCCCGGCGTTCCTGACAGAAATCCGTATCAAAATCGGGCATACTCACCCGTTCCGGATTCAAAAAACGCTCAAAAATGAGGGCATATTTCATGGGGTCAACTTCCGTGATGTGCATACAGTAGGCCACAATGGAAGCCGCTCCGGAGCCTCTGCCCGGCCCAACGGGGATGCCGGACTGCTTGGCATAGTGGATAAAATCCCAGACGATGAGGTAGTAATTCACATACCCCATCCGGCTGATCACGCCGATCTCGTATTCCAGCCGGTCCCGGTAAGCCTGAGGCGGATCGGGATACCGCTCCCGGAAGCCATCCATGCAAAGCTTTCGGAAATATTCTTCGTTGGTGTACCCCTCCGGCACCGGGAAGGAAGGGAGGTGGTATTCATGGAACACAAAGTCCAGATTGCACATCTGGGCGACCTTTACAGTATTGTCAAAGGCTTCCTCACAGCCGGGAAATAAGGCCCGGAGCTCCTCCTCGCTCTTCAGATAAAAGTCATCGGAGGAAAATCTCATCCGGTTTTGATCGTCCACGGTTTTGCCGGTCTGAATGCACAGCAGCACGTCCTGCATTTTGGCATCCTCCCGGCGCAGATAATGGGCGTCGTTGGTCACCACCAGAGGCAGTCCCGTCTCCCGGGCAATCCGCCGGACTCCCTGATTCACCGACTGCTGCTCCGGGATGCCGTGATCCTGGAGCTCCAGATAGAAGTTCCCCTCTCCCATGATGGATGCCATATTCAGGGCATAGTCCCTGGCAGCATCGTAAGAATTCTCCATCAGCAGCTGAGGGACCCCGCCGGCCAGGCAGGCAGACAGGGCAATCAGCCCTTCATGATACTGGGTGAGCAGTTCCAGATCGATCCGGGGCTTGCCGTAAAAGCCGTGGAGGAAGGCCTCGGAAACCAGATAGCAGAGATTTTCATAGCCCTTGCGGTTTTTGCAAAGCAGCACCAGATGGTATGGGTCATTGTCCACGCCATGAATCCGGTCGCTCATTTTCCGCCTGGCAACATAGACCTCACAACCGATGATAGGTTTAACTCCCGCCGCTTTGGCAGCCTTGTAAAAATCAATACAGCCATACATCACCCCATGATCCGTGATTGCAATGGCGTCCTGGCCCAGTTCCTTCACCCGATCCATCATACGGTCAATGCGGCAGGCGCCATCCAGGAGGCTGTATTCCGTATGGACATGCAGATGCACAAAGCTCATGATTGATCCTCCATTGCCAGCTCCACCAGTCGTTTCAGCCGGTGACTCATGGCGGGCTTTGAAATTTTCGGCTCCACCAGCCCGGCAAGCTCCGACAGCGATGCTTCAGGATTCTCCTCCCGTACCTGCGCCGCCTGCTTCAGCTTCTCGGGCAGCTGGTCAAATTGGTTTCGCTCCCGCAAAATTCGGATGGCGTTCAGGTGCTCCTGGGAGGCGTCCACCACCTTGGTGATGTTGGCATCGTCGCAGTTGCACCGGCGATTTACTTTGTTGTTCAGCTCGTGCTCCAATCTGGCCTCAATAACTCCCATGGAGGCAACGGACGCCCCCAAGAAAGTCAAAAAATCCCCAATCTGTTCGCTCTGCTTCAAATAGACCACCTTACTGCCGCTGCGGGAGGCAAGCTTGGGGAGGAAGCCCAGGGTTTCCTGAATCAGCAGATAGCACTCCTTCGCTACAGCGTGATGGGTGGTGGCCAGCTCCAAATGGTACCCCTTCACCGGGTCTGTGACACTTCCACCGGCCAGAAAAGCCCCCCGCAAAAAGGTGGCTTTGCAGCAGTCCTCTTCCACAACTGGAAGATTTACATGAAGGGAAAGCGTCTGTCTTGTATCAAATCCAAAGGCATCCATAATGGCGTCCAGCTTTTTGGCATCCTGAATCTGGAACACCTGCTTTCCACCCCTGCCCTCCCCTGCCTGCACATCAAAGCCGAATCCAAAAGCCTTCTTAAACAGTTTTGGAAGCAATGCCGCAAATTCCCGGCTCTCTGTGATGATCTTAACGGAATCATTGCGGAAGCAGTTGCAGAAGAGCAAAATTCCAAAACATCCCGCCAAAGCACAACAGTCTGCCTGGGGAAAGGAGCGGCATATTTCGGCCTTCGCCGCAG
Organism: Oscillospiraceae bacterium; assembly: GCA_021771675.1. Next base: position 22,453 of record JAETOP010000014.1, read on the forward strand.
CAGAAAAGGAACGCACCATGGTCACCCTTCTTTCTTTACCAAATTCTGACCTCCGGCTCCAGGCGAATCCCGGAGGTTTCAAACACCCGATTCGAAACCTGCCTGAGGAGCTCCTTCACCTCTTCGGCGGTAGCTCCGCCCAGGTTGACCGCAAAGCCAGCGTGCTTGACGGAAATCGCCGCACCGCCGACCCGAAAGCCCTTTAGCCCGGCCCCGTCAATCAGCGCCGCCGCATAACCGGAAGCAGGGCGCTTGAACGCAGAACCGGCAGAGGGCAAATCCAAAGGCTGAGACGCACTGCGTTTTGACAGCAGCTCCTTCATCCGCCCCATAACGCCCTCGGGAGTATCCTGGGTCAGGTGAAAAACGGCACTGATTACAATTTCTCCGGTTTTCTCCAGCACACTGTGCCGGTAGGAGAATCCCATTTCCTCTCGGCTGAGGGTTCGCATTTTTCCCAACCGGTTCATCACTGTGACGCTCTCACAAATCTGGCCAATCTCACCGCCGTAGGCCCCCGCATTCATATACACCCCGCCGCCGACGGTTCCCGGAATGCCATGGGCAAATTCCATTCCAGACAGCCCTAATTTAGAGGCGTAGACCGCTGCCCGTGACATGGTAACGCCGGACATGACCCGGATTCTGTTTCCTTCCAGAGCCTCCATCCCGTTCATGCAGTCCTTCAGGCAGATCACCAGTCCCCGGACTCCCTCATCAGGGGCTAGAACATTGGTTCCTGCACCAAGGATAACAAATTGTGTGTCCAATTCTTTGGACACTTTCAAAACTTCTGAAAGCTCCCCTTCCGTTTTCGGAAAGGCCATCACCTCAGCCGGACCGCCAATACGAAACGAAGTGTGTTTGCTGAGCGGTTCATAAAATCGTAGTTCAATTTGAGGCAGTTTCTCCGCCGCTTTTTCCTGAAAAGAGTTCAATTCCACAGCAAACGCCTCCCGGCACATAGTCTATTATACTATACCACATTTTCAGCCGTTGTGCAACAAAAAAAGGGCCGCCCCACCGGGATGGGGCAGTCCAAAAGAAAACACAGGGAAGGATTATTTCTCCACGATTTCCAATACTTCCATGGGGCAGGCCTTGACACAGATGCCGCAGGCGATGCACTTGGAGGCGGGATTCTCGGGCTTCAGAACCATGACCTTCATGGGGCAGGCTTCCACACATTTGCCGCAGCCAACGCATTTCTTCTTGTTAATCATGTAAACGCCGGTCTTGGGGTTCTGGGTAATGGCCTCATGCTCACAGGCCTTCATGCACTTTCCGCACTGAATGCACACATTGGGCTTGGCACCGGCGCCCTTGGCGACAATCTGAATGCAGCTGTAGTCCTGGTTGAATTCCTTATAGAACGCCTCGGAACAGGCGCGAACGCACTCCAGGCACGCCATGCACTGAGAATCTTTTTTTACAGAGAGCTTCTTCATTGTAAAATGGACTCCTTTATGTATTTTGATTTTTCCGTAATATTATAAACGAAAGATAAGAAAATAGCAATGGTTAAAATGCAAAAGTTTTCTGCCTTTTCAAAAAAGATTAAAATAGCGGAATGATTTTGGGTGCAATGGGAATACTGGACTTGAACCGAGAATAAATTGGAGGGAAAACATGAAATCCACAATTCAACTGGTCTGCGCCGTGGCGCTGATTGCAATGCTTCTTTCCGGCTGTCGGACAAGCACCCGGAATAACACCACGACCAATATGACGACCCAATCGACCACCGCAACCACCATGTCCACTACCGCAGCCACCACCACTCCCGAAACCCAGGTGACTACCCAGCCAACCACAAATACCACCGTAAACACCACAGCGCCCACAACAACCACCGGTGACAATACCACGGACCCCAACACCTCTCGGGCCAACACAACGCCCAACGCAAGAAGCGGAATGACCGGTCAGAACGGAACCACCGCTGTCCCCGGGGGAACTGTAAAGTAAACCCCATCAGCTTGCCGCATCATGATGCGGCAAGCTGATGCTTACATCCCATCTAACATTCAAAGCACTGTGACATATCGTCCGATTTTTTTCTGAGCCTTTCTTGCGGCCTCCACCGATGCCTGAACAAAATCCAGCTCCCTGTATTCCTCTTCTCTCCAGGCACAGGTAACGGAGCTTCCGGCGCAGACAATGGCGCCATGGCCCAGCCTGTTAAATCCATAGGAGGCGTTTTTCGCATTGGCACCGGGCAGCCCGAAACCATCTACGATCATGAACAGCTTCGGATATTTGGCCCGGAGCATTTTTACACTGTCCCCCGCTGTGGCCGAAGCGACGATGCCGATTCTGGAAAAACCATATTTTCCGACGGTATTCCCGCCAAATCGGTTCACATAATCAGCCGCAGCCATATGAACAGTCCTGGATCCGGCCAAAAGATCCTGAATCTCCGAAGAGGACTTGTTGGGGGACCGCACCACCACAAACAAATCCTTCATTTGATTTTCACAGTACGGGACAAAGGGACTGATGAGCTCACTTCCGAAATAGCCGGAAATCATCATGCCGTCGCACGGGAAACTGCTTTTCTCCCCCCAAATCCGGTGGGCGGCATACCTGGCAGAGGACGGTATGGAAACCCCGCAGGCATCCAGCAGCGTATAAAAGCCAAGGCTTGAAGCCTGCTTCATCAGGCGGGAGAGCACCGCCGGACCATTGTCCCCCAGCAGGAGGAAGTTCATCAGGCTGAATCGAATGGCAGCCGCCTCCCCTTTCAGCCCTGCCAGGAGCATGGCGCCGAATTTCCAGCAGGCATCACAAATATCCTTATGCTCCTCCAGGATTTCCGGCGGGAGCATTCCCGGCTCAGCAGAAAAGTCTACCATCAGTGTATTATTCAGCTTTTTCATCTTCAACTGCAACGTATCGATTGACATTCCAACCCGCCCCCATCTATTTTTTATCAGTATAGCACATTTTTTGAAGGGTGTACAGAAAGAAATCCGAATTATTTATCTTTTGAAGGACATAATATACTGTAACTAGGGGGTGAAAGAATGGATTTGAAATCGATTGCGGTATCCGCAGGCTTGGGTGCCGCCGCAGGGATGGTGGCCGTCCTGGCCATGCCGAGAAACAATCCCACCCGAAAGCTGGCCGCCAAGGCAGCTGACAAGGTGGAAGACCTGGCCTGGAAGGTATCGGACACCATTACCGATAAGATAGACTTGGACATGTGAGAAAAGGGGTTGCCTCTTCGTGAGACAACCCCCATCTTTTTTACTGTCTGTTCCTGCACATCCTGCGAATCATGCCGCAGCCGATTTTTGTTCCCGCATTCCCGGAGGGCTGCGTATGAAAGTCATCCGGTTTGTCGTGGATAATTACCGTTCTGCCGATGATTTCGTCCACATGGAAGCGGCCCGTGAGGATTTTCATGTAAGCCTTCCCATGATCGGCCAGCAGCGGCGGCAAATCTCCCGCATGATTTGGGTGCATTGCTCCGCTGGGATTAAAATGGCCGCCGGAATTGGAAAAGCCCTCCCCCTCACAGTTTTTTCCCTCATGGATGTGAAAAGCAAAGAAGCCTGTCTCCGTCCTAGGAAGCCCCATCACCTCTGCCTCAACCAAGACACCGTCGCCTCTTTGAAAGAATCTCACAATTCCCCGCAGCCCCGGATGATCGCTGTCCCCCCGAATCTCAGCAATGGCACATCTAAAAATGTTTTGCGTCATTTTATCGCCCCAGATACATTCTATGCCCATCAGGTTCGGGCAGACCTCATTGACAGAATATTTCTTCGACACCATAATGGGCAATATTGGGAATCATTCTGTTGCTGGTATCTCTGAAAATGTGTAAAAAACATCCAATTCCGTCATTTTTCTTTTCTATGTAACAATCTTCGCCGGAATACATAAAATGGATTGTGCCGAATGGTACAATCCATGATGAAAGGATGTATTCTATGGACGCAATTATCTCCACGCCGCCCCGTCCCGATGACATCCGCTGCAAAGCCATTTCCCGGCTGATTGACGCTGTCGCCGAGCAGCAGGAGGCTCTGGCCCGCATTTTGGAGGCTGAAAACAAGAAAATCGAAAAGGCTGTCCAGCTGGGAGGTACCAGTGTGAATGATTTGGTAGAAATCGACGAAAGCGCCGAGCGCATTCTGGCAGCCGTAACCCGGCTGGAACTGGCAATACAGCTGAAGCTGGATTTGTTCAGCGACTGCCTCTGCCCGGATGCCCAGTGCTCCGGCAGAACCGCTTGCTGTAAATAACACCCGATAACCAGGGCTTCCCCCAAAATTTGCGCAGTGATGCCCTGGCTTTTTAACAAACGGAAGGAGGGGCTGGTCAGCCCCTCCTAATTACTTTACTTTCTTGGCTGCCTTCGCCTTTGCCTTAGCTTCCTGAGCCTTCTTGGCTGCGGCCTTTTTGGCCTCCTCAGCAGTCTCATTGGTGGAGAGCGCCCACTTGGCCAGCTCGATGCGAACCTGATCAGCGCCGGTTTCCAGCACCAGCTTGTCTTCCTTTACGTTGACAACGGTGCCGCAGATGCCGCCGATGGTGGTGATTCTGTCTCCTATCTTTACTGCGGAGCGCATGGCCTCGGCTTCCTTCTTCCGCTTGTTCTCGGGACGAATCAGCATGAAGTAGAAAATACCCATCATCATGGCCAGCATAATCAGGGTGCTGGTCATACCGCCGGCAGCGGAAACGGTGGTCTCAGTCAGGAAAAGATTCATTGGAAAAACTCCTTTGTGTTTAATATCTTTCTTATTATACCATCACAGCCAGAAATTGCAAGAGTTTCCTTTATATCCTCCGGGCCAATTTCTCGGAATATTCCTGCCGGAACTGCTGGAAGGTGCCGCTGTCCAGGGCTTCACGAATACGCTCCATGAGTTTATTATAGAAATACAGGTTGTGCATCACGGCAAGCCGCATGGCCAGCATTTCCTCCGCCACAAACAGATGGCGGAGATATGCCCTGGAGAATCGGCGGCACACCGGGCAGTCACACTGGGGGTCAATGGGCGATTCGTCCAGCATATACTTGGCGTTTTTCAGGTTGATGGCTCCCTCCCAGGTAAAGAGCCGGGCGTGGCGGGCATTCCGGGCAGGCATCACACAGTCGAAGAAGTCCACCCCCCGGGCCACCGCCTCAATGATATTGGTGGGGGTGCCGACCCCCATGAGGTAGCGGGTTTTGTCGGCGGGCATGTAGGGCTCCACCGCCTCGATGATGTCGTACATCTCCTCCGCCGTCTCCCCCACTGCCAGGCCGCCGATGGCATAGCCGGGCAGATCCAGCTCCGCAATTCGCCGCATATGCTCCACCCGGAGGTCTGGGTAAGTTCCCCCCTGGTTGATTCCCCAGAGCATCTGCTCCCGGTTCACCGTATCAGGCAGGGCATTTAAGCGGGCATTTTCCGCCTTGCAGCGCACCAGCCAGCGGTAGGTACGGTCGATGCTCTGCTTCACGTACTCCCTTGGGGAGGGATTTTCGATGCACTCGTCAAAGGCCATGCAGATGTCCGAGCCCAGATTGGACTGAATCCGCATACTCTCCTCCGGGCCCATGAAAATCTTCCGGCCGTCGATGTGGGAGGAAAAGTAAACCCCCTCCTCCTTGATTTTCCGCAGAGAGGCCAGGCTGAACACCTGGAAGCCACCGGAATCCGTGAGAATCGGGCCGTCCCAGGTCATAAATTTATGAAGCCCGCCCAGCTTGCGCACCACCTCATCTGTGGGGCGCAGATGCAGGTGGTAGGTGTTGGACAGCTCCACCTGGCAGCCGATATTCTTCAAATCCTCCGCACTCAGGGCGCCCTTGATGGCCCCCTGAGTGCCTACATTCATAAAAACAGGTGTCTGGACAACGCCATGGGCGCAGGTGAATTCTCCCCGCCGGGCCTTGCCCTCGGTCTTTTTCAGTTCAAACATTACAATTCTCCGTTTATTTCAAATCATTTCCAAACCACAGATTATGGCATTGTATCCAAAAATTCGGTGGGCAGCTTGTTGCAAGCATTCATCAGCGATTACTTTTCTTTTGTAGGATAACCATATAATGGTCATCTCCCTGCTCGATGTGGTATCTATCTGTTTGGGGCAAAATTTTTCTGATTTCTTCATTGGAATACGGGTGAAAGACCATACCGTCCCATTTTCCATCTGTATAGATCAGGTCACCATCTGCGTTTTTCTCGTGTGGTTCCCGGTCATATTCTTCATCCGGGAAATCCAATGTGAACACAACGACGCCGCCCGGCTTCACAATGCGGTACAGTTCCAGCAATGCAAACCGGGCATTGTCCATGGTCATGTGATCCAGCACATCCCTGGAAATCACAGCATCAAAATGGTCTGAGTCATAGCCGGTCATGCGAATGTCCACCGTTTTCAATTCCACTGTCGGTGCAATGTCCCTGGCAATTTGAACGGCATCCTCCGATACATCGAAGCCCTCCACCAAAAATCCATTATGCAGGAGCCTGGCACAATAAATTCCACAGCCACAGCCCGCATCACAGACAGTTTTTACCTGATGCCGCCGCAGCACATCGATGATCTCATCCGTTTCCATATCCACGCTTTTGACATATTCTGCAATCCGATTTGAAGCAACGGTTTTCCATGACTTTGTCCAAAAGTTTTCCATTTTTCGCTTCCTCTACAGTTTTGCCGCAATCTCCCAAGCTACCCGAAAATACTTCTCGCTTCGAGCAAAAAATGACATATCCAATGACCACAGGCGTACAAATTTCAGTTTCAAGCGCTGCTGTATCAGCAAAAGCCCCATTCAGGGGCTTTTAACTGGCTTGTTTGGCAGGAACGCTACATTCATATAGTTCGTGCGGTGCGATGTCCTGTCCATTGCTCCACTCGATTCCAGTGCCACCAGGCAGCATACGCACTGTTCGGAAGTAGCCCTCATCCTTCAGCTCTCCGAACCACATACCATTGGCATAGGGAGAAACATCGAACAGCTTTACTTCTCCAGTCTCATAGGTTAGCCGAAGGTGCAGATTCTCAATCGGCTCAACATTTACCAATTTCGGCTGTAGCATGAGTTATCCCTCCTTTACTTCAGCGGGTCAATGCGGAAGAACTGCTCACCATTGGACAGCAGTTTCCAGTTGGCTTCAAGTTCCTCACGGTGAATTTCCATCCAAACCTCAAGCATCTTCCGCTTATTCCTTGGGAAATTCTTGTCACCTTCAAGCACTGTTCCATCCAGAGCAATCACGATTTCATCGCCGGAATACTCTGCATGAACGTGAGGCATATTATGCTTTCCGCCTTCTTCACGGTACATACGAACGATGATCCCATAAAACATACTCAATACAGGCATACAGAGCCACCTCACTTTCTAAATTTATTTTATCAGATTTTCGTCAGATATGCAATCTGTTTTTCATAGGCGGTTTTACGCAATGAACATGGCGTCCCCGAAGGAGAAGAACCGATACCGTTCCTCCACGGCCTTTTGGTAGGCGTTCAGCACGTGCTCCCTTCCGGCGAAGGCGGAGACCAGCATCACCAGGGTGCTCTCCGGCAGGTGGAAATTGGTGATCAGGCCGTCCATGGCCTTAAAATGGTAACCCGGATAGATGAAAATATCCGTCCACCTGGACTTGGCGGAAAAAGTACCGTCTTCATTCACCAGAGATTCCAGGGTTCGGCAGGAGGTGGTGCCAACGCAGATGACCCTCCCGCCGCTTTTCTTGGTTTCATTCAGCAGCTGAGCCGTTTGCTCATTCATCATACACAGCTCGCTGTGCATATGATGCTCCAGAACATCCTCTGCCTTGACAGGCCGGAAGGTACCCAGGCCCACGTGGAGGGTGACAAAGGCGGTTTTCACGCCCTTGGCACGGATTTTATCCAGCAGCTCCTCGGTGAAGTGGAGTCCGGCGGTGGGGGCGGCGGCGGAGCCGACCTCCCGGGAATAGACGGTCTGATAGCGCTCCTGGTCGGGCAGCTCTGCTTTGATGTAGGGGGGCAGGGGCATCTTCCCCAGGCGCTCCAGCACCTCCAGAAAAATTCCCTGATAGCGGAATTCCACCACCCGGTTTCCATCCTCACAGACCTGGCGCACGGTGGCGGTGAGCTCCCCGTCGCCAAACGAGACGGTATCTCCCTCCCGCATTTTCCGGCCGGGCTTACACAGGCACTCCCATTTTTTATCCCCCAAATCCCGCAGCAGAAGAACCTCCACCCCGCCGCCGGTGGGGCGGTGGCCCAGGAGCCTGGCGGGAAGCACCCGGGAATCATTCAGCACCAGGCAGTCCCCGGGGTTCAGGTAATCGATGATGTCATAAAAATGCTTATGGGCAATCTCGCCGGTGGAGCGGCTCAGCACCATCAGCCGGGAGGCATCCCGCTGCTGCAAGGGCGTCTGGGCAATCAGCTCCTCCGGCAGCTCATAATAAAAATCATGGGTTTTCACGTTTCATTCCTCCGATTTCAAACGGAACCAGTATAGTCGATTTCGGCGTATTTTGCAACAGACAAATTGAAATTTCCCTGCATAGACTGGGACGGAGGTGCTTCTATATGAATAATCCACTCTTTACAGGAGCCTGTACCGCTCTGGTCACTCCATTTTTAAATGGGGCGGTAAACTATCCCATGCTGGAACGGCTAATTGCCAGGCAGCTGGAGGCCGGAATCCGTGCCATTGTCATCTGCGGCACCACCGGAGAATCGGCCACCCTCACCGACGGGGAGAAGCTGGGCTTGATTGCCCGGGCCAAGAGCTTTGCCGGGAAGGACTGCCTGATTATTGCCGGAACCGGCTCCAACGCCACAGAACATACCGTCCGTCTGAGCAAGGCCGCAGAGGAAGCGGGAGCGGATGCCCTGCTGGTTGTCTCTCCATACTACAACAAGGCCACTCCCGATGGGCTGTATCTGCACTACAGCGCCGTGGCCTGCGCCGTTGATATTCCAATCATTTTGTACAATGTTCCCTCCCGCACCGGCCAGGACATTCCGGTTGCTGTCTACCAGCGGCTGTCCGCCATCGACAACATTGCGGGAGTCAAGGAAGCTGCCACGGACATGACAAAAATCTCTGCCATCCGTGCCCAGTGCCCGGAGGGCTTTTGCGTATGGGGCGGATGCGACGAGCTGGCGGTTCCGGTGCTCTCCCTGGGGGGCAAGGGAATCGTTTCGGTTCTCTCAAATCTCTACCCGGAGCTGACCCAGGCCATGGTGCAATCTGGACTGGACGGAGACTTTGACACCGCCGCCAGCCTTCAAATTCAGTTTGCGCCCCTGATTCAAGCCCTGTTCAGCCAGGTGAATCCCATCCCAGTAAAGGCGGCCATGGGGCTGCTGGGGTATGACTGCGGAGCGTGCCGCCTGCCCCTGACGAACCTGTCCCGGGAAAACTACGAAAAGCTCAAGAAGCTGTTGTCCGCCGGATAAAACTATGCTATACTGAAAGATAACAGAGAAAGAGGAGGAGCTATCTATGAAATTTGTTCTCATCGGCGCCGGTTCCCGGGGAATGACCTATGCCCCCTGGGCAAAGCAGCACGGCATCGACATCGCCGCCATTGCGGAGAAGCGGCCTGACCGGCTGAAAAGCGCAGCTGACCAGCTGGGGGTGCCGGAAGACATGCGCTTTGCGGACGCCGAACCCTTATTCGCCCTGGGAAAAATTGCGGATGCCGCCATTATTGCCACCATGGACCGGGATCACTACGGCCATGTGATGCAGGCTCTGGACTGCGGCTATGACATCCTCCTGGAAAAGCCGATTTCTCCCGACCCCAGAGAGTGCATCGCCATTGAGGAAAGGGCTAATGCCCTGGGCCGGAAAATCACCGTCTGCCACGTGCTGCGCTACACCAATTTCTTTATGCAGATCAAGGAAATTCTGGATTCCGGGGAGCTGGGCAAGGTAGTGGCCATCAAGCACTCCGAGAACATCGGCAATTTCCACATGGCCCATTCCTTTGTCCGTGGCAACTGGCGCAACAGTCAGCTGTCCAGCCCCATCATCCTGCAAAAAAGCTGTCACGACCTGGACATTCTACTGTGGCTCACCGGCGCTCACTGCACCAAGGTAGCGGCCTTCGGTTCCCTTTCCTATTTCAAGGAATCCAACGCCCCTGCCGGTTCCTCCGACCGGTGCCTGAGCTGCGCTGTGGCGGAGGGCTGCCGGTTCGACGCCAGGAAGGCCTACCTGCCTGTACTGGGCCAGTGGCCGGCGGATGTGGTATGTCTGGAACAGACGGAGCAGGCGCTGATGGAGGCGCTGCGAACCGGGCCCTACGGCCGCTGCGTCTACCGCTGTGACAACGACGTGTGCGATCATATGAGCATCCTGATGGAGTTTGACAACGGTGTGACCGCCACCTTCTCTCTCACCGCTCAAACCAGCGCCTGCCACCGGAATATCCACATCATGTGTGAGGACGGTGAGCTGCTGGCCGACGACGGGAAGCGCCAGATCGTTGTAACCCGCCATGTATCCAGCCAAGGCGACCCCTTCACCCAGCGGGTCATGAACATCCGCACCAATGGCAGCGGCCACGGCGGCGGCGATGCCGGGATCATGGAGGACTTTACAAGCCAACTCTTCGGCGAGGGGGAATCCCGCAGCTCCATCCCCCGCAGTGTGGAAAGCCATCTCATGGCCTATGCCATCGAAGAAGCCCGGCTGACGGGAAAGGTTGTGGATATGGCTGAATACCGGAAATCTTTGATGGGCTGAAATACCGTCCGACTGGATGTGTCAAAGCATACAGCATTTGCTGTAAAACAGAAAATGTGCCGCCCGAGAAAATCGGGCGGCATTCGTCTTACGATAGTTTGGAACTCAGGGTAACCGATTGAACTTCAAATCCACAGCTTTTGTAGAAGGCCACAGCCGCTTCGTTCTGAGGGTAGACACCAAGCTGCATCCCTGTACAGCCCAGCTGCCTGCCCAGGGCTCCCAGCTGCTCCATCATGAATCTGCCGATGCCCTGTCTGCGGTGGGCCTGGGAAACGCCGAACTCATCGATGTACAGAACCCGGCGTTTGACCATCCCCGCCCAATCGTAGTCCCGGATGTTGATTGCGGCATAGCCAACCACCTTGCCGCCCTCCCGGGCCACGTAGAGGCTTTCCATCGCTTCCCGAAAGCGATCCAGTGTATAAAGTTCAGAGGGCATTTCATAAATATCCGGCCGCCAGAGCACATGGAGGCTGTGAACCTCCAGCGCCAGGGCGTTGACCTGCTGCCGGTCTTCATCCCTTGCTTTTTCAAAAATCATATTTTCACCACTTTCGGCTATTATCCCATTATGGAGCCGTCAGAAGGTCAATCCCATGGCATGGTTACGGACGTGCAGCCCACACCTTTCATAGAAGGCAATGGCTCTTTTGTTAGACGCATCCACGTTCAGCCGAAGCTCGGCGCATCCTTCCCTTTGGGCCAGCTCCTTCAACTCCTGCATCATCTGCTGTCCAATGCTGCGATTGCGAAGGGTTTCCTCAACGCCAAAATCATCCAGCTGCAAAATACTGCGCCGCCCGGAAACAGCGCTGTTCGTCTGCCAAAGGTAAAAGCGCATGAAGCCGACCACGTCCCCGTCGATTCTTGCCACATAAATGGTGGTTTGCTCCAGGGAATCCTCCTGAATAAATTTATGAAACCATTCCTTGGGGTAGGGTTCCATGCTCACATCCAAAGATTTATCCCACTGGGCATGCTGCACAAGCACCTGACGTGCCAGACGGTTTACCGCTTCAAAATCCGCTTCCTTTGCCATTTCAAAGACCATTGTGTTCACCTACCGGAATGAAGTTTTACGCCAGAACGGCCTTGTGGAAAATCTTTTTGCCCTTGCGGATTTTCACGCCCTCTTTCAGCATGGCCTCTGTCACCATAAAGGTGGGGGCGGGAACCTTCTCATCGTTCACCAGCACGCCTCCCTGGGTGACAAGGGTCCGGGCTTCCTTGTTGGAGGAGGCAAGCTTGCAGGCAACCATCAGGCTGAGAATGCCAATCTGACCATCGGTGAGCTGCTCCGGGGTAATTTCCGTGGTGGGCATATCGCCGTCGCCGCCGCCTACAAAGAGGGCTTTTGCCGCTGCCTGGGCCTTGGCGGCTTCTTCCTCGCCGTGAACCATCTTGGTCAGCTCGAAGGCCAGGATTTCCTTTGCCTGGTTGATCTTGGCGTCCTTCCAGCTGTCCATCTCGTTGATCTGCTCCAAAGGCAGGAAGGTGAGCATCCGGACGCACTTCATCACATCCGCATCGTCCACATTCCGCCAGTACTGGTAGAATTCAAAGGGGCTGGTCTTATTGGCATCCAGCCACACGGCGTTTCCGGCGGTTTTGCCCATTTTCTTGCCCTGGGAATCGGTGAGCAGGGTGATGGTCATGCAGTGAGCGTCCTTGCCCAGCTTCTTGCGGATCAGCTCGGTGCCGCCCAGCATATTGCTCCACTGATCGTTGCCGCCGAACTGCATGTTGCAGTCATAGTGCTGGAACAGGTGGTAGAAGTCGTAGGACTGCATAATCATGTAGTTGAATTCCAGGAAGCTCAGGCCCTTCTCCATCCGCTGCTTATAGCAATCGGCCCGGAGCATGTTGTTCACGGAGAAGCAGGCGCCCACCTCCCGGAGCAGGTCCACATAGTTCAGGTTCAGCAGCCAGTCGGCATTGTTGACCATCTGGGCCTTGCCCTCGCCGAACTCGATGAAGCGCTCCATCTGCTTTTTGAAGCAGGCGGCGTTGTGATCGATGTCCTCCTTGGTGAGCATCTTGCGCATATCGGTGCGGCCGGAGGGGTCGCCGATCATGGTGGTGCCGCCGCCGATCAGGGCGATGGGCTTGTTGCCGGCCATTTGCAGCCGCTTCATCAGGGTCAGCGCCATGAAGTGACCGGCGGTCAGGCTGTCGGCGGTGCAGTCAAAGCCAATGTAGAAGGTGGCTTTGCCGTTGTCGATCATCTCACGGATTTCTTCCTCGTTGGTCACCTGGGCAATCAGGCCCCGGGCGACCAGTTCATCATAGATTTTCATACTGCTTTTCCTTTCTTATTGCGCTGCGCTGCCGCTAATCAGGGTTATCAGAGCGGCACGCAGAATATTGATGTTGGTTTCCTCCAGGATGGTATCCTTTGGTGTGTGAATTCTTCCCAGATACAGGCCCATTTTTCCCCGTTTCAGAGCGCAGATACCCACGCCATAGGGGAAATTGGCCTGGTCGGAGGGATAGACAGAAAAACCCTTGGAGCGAAGATTGATGCTTTTCTTCCCCAGCTGTCCCACAATTTTTTCCAGAGCCGCCATCCCTTCCCCGTCCTTTTTCAGTTTGGAGGTTGGGAAGAGGTAAAGATAATCCCCCTCCCCCACGCAGTCCAGATTCAAAACCAGCTGAGAATTGGACGCCTTTTTGTGAGCCTTCCGATAGGAGGCGGAACCGATCAGGCCCAGCTCCTCCAGGTCAAATAAGACAAAGCACACCTTTTCCCGCTCCCTTTCCGGGAGAGCTTTCGCAATTTCCAGCACTGCAATCACGCCGGAGGAATTATCATTGACGTTGCTCTTGTTTGCGGGGCCCGCCAGCATCAGCCACAGGAGCAGCAGCAGAACCGCATCCGCTGTCAACATTCCTGCCTGTGGGTCTTTTGTAAAATACCCCACAGCTGCGGAAATCAGCCCCATCGGGATAATCAGCATCAGCGCAATGACCAGCTGATAGCCAAGAAAGCCCCAGAAATTGCAGGGGGTGATCAGATTGGGCACAATCATCCGGGCGCAGGTGTCATAGTGAGCCGTCAGGAGGTATTTTGCCTTTTCCGGGTCGCCGATGACCAGGTTCCGGCTTCTGAGACTCCCCTTTTCCACCCTGGTCTCATAGCCAAGACCCTGGGCATAGCTTGCAATTGTGTCCCGGAACGCCTGCTTCTGCGCCTTGGATTTTCGCACCGGAAATTCTTTCAGGATGTCCATTGGTTTTTCCATTCTCTTTCCTTCTTTCAATAGGCATCCTCTAAAAACTACTTTTTGATGGTTTGAGCCAGAGATTTTGTTCTGACAAAAGTTTTGAAAATACCGAAATACTTTGTGTATTGCGGTGTTTTCAAAATGAATTGTCAGGGCAAAAGATCCGCTCAAACCGCAAAAGGGTAGTTTTTTGAGGTGCTAAATAAATAAACGCCCACTGTCCAAATGGACAGAGGGCGCTTCAAATGCACGGTACCACCTCTGGTTCGACCAAGCCTCACGACTTGATCCTCAGGCCGTCTGACAACGGCTCTCGCTGTACCGGGCGAACCCGTCCTTCCCTACTCCTTCTTTCAGGAAAGCCACTCCGGGAGGTATTTCGGCGTTTTTTCCCACTGCCTTGCACCAGCCGGCAGCTCTCTGGGGGAAGGTAAACACCTACTTCATCCCATCAATGTGTTGTAATACTCTTCATATCCTAGCAAATTCTTTTCTGTTTGTCAAGGATCATTTTTCGTGCCAGTTCAGCATTTCCTCGGCGCTTTTCAGGGTGGTCTCCGTGATCTGAGCGCCGCCGATGATTCGGGCCAGCTCCCGCTTCCGTCCCTCCAAATCCAATGGGGTGACGGAGGTAAAGGTTCTGCCCTCCCGCTCCGTTTTGGAAATCAGCATATGGGTATCGGCCATGGCCGCCATCTGGGGCAGGTGGGTAACGCAGAGCACCTGCTTGTGCCGGGCCAGCTTATGAAGCTTTTCAGCCACCTTCTGCGCCGCCCGCCCGGAGACGCCGGTATCCACCTCGTCAAAAATCAGGGTCCCGATCTGGTCCTTCTCTGCCAACACATTTTTCATGGACAGCATGATTCTGGCCAGCTCGCCGCCGGAGGCCACCTTGCTCATGGGCTTGGGTGCCTCACCGGCGTTGGCAGACATGTAGAACGCCACCGTATCCGCCCCGTTGGGAGACAGCTCCTGCTCTCCAAAACAGCACTGAAACTGCACCCGGGGCATGTCCAGCTGGGTCAGCTCCGTGAGGATGCGCTGGGACATAACTTCTGCATTCTCCTTCCGGTTCTGCCGGAGCTTCAGCGCTTCCTCCCAGGCCTCCTTCTCCGCCTTTTTCAGCTTCCCTTTCAGGCGCTCCAGGTGGTCGTCGGCAAATTCAATATCGTCCAGCTCCTTCCGGGCCTTTTCCAGGTAGTCCAGAATGTCAGCGCAGGTAACGCCGTATTTCTTCCGGAGCCGGTGAATCACATCCAGCCGGGACTCGATCTGCTCCAGCTCGTCGGCGGAGTAGCTCAGATCGTCCCGGGCGTCCTTCACTTCCTCGGCCACGTCCCGCACCTGGTACATCAGGTCGGTGACCCGCTCGTGGAAGGAGGAAAAATTGTCGCTGAACCGGGAGAGCCTCCCCAGGGCGTGCTCTGCCTGGGCCAACAGCCCGGAAGCGCCCTCGGATTCCTCTCCGCCGTAGAGGGATTCCACCGCCTCGTCCAACCCCTGGGAGAGCTTTTCGGCATTTTGAAGCAGCTTGCGCCGCTCCTCCAGCGCCTCATCCTCCCCGGGCTCCAGGTCGGCCTTTTCGATCTCGGCGATTTGATATTTCAGGGTCTCCATCCGGCGCAGCTTCTCTCCCTCGTCCATGGTCATGCGCTGGATTTCCCGGCGAAGCGCCGCCACGGCCTCATACTTCTGCTGATAGGTCTGGCGCAGGGCCTGATTGGCGGAGAAGTCGTCCAGAAAGATCAGGTGGTTGTCCTCGTCGAACAGCTGGGCAGAGTCATGCTGGCCGTGGATGTTGATGAGCTGAATACCCAGCTTTCGCAGAATCGCCACGGAAACCAGAGCGCCATTCACCCGGCATACATTTTTTCCATCCAGGAAAATATCCCGCTGGATCACCGTCTCCTGGTCGTATTCCACCCCGTTTTCCGCAAACCAGCTGCATTGGGGCACCTGGGTGAACACAGCCCGGACAGAGGCCTTGTTAGCCCCGGTGCGGATCATATCCCGGTAGGCCCGCTCCCCCAGAATGGCGGAAATGGCGTCGATGACAATGGACTTACCGGCGCCGGTCTCACCGGTGAGCACGTTGAAGCCGCTGTCGAAGGAAATATCCGCACTTTCTATTACCGCGATATTTTCAATATGCAGAAGACTCAGCACGGTCTGCCCTCCTCGGAATTACAAATTCATCATGCTTCTGATTTCCCCGCAGAAGGCGGCGGCGGAATTGTTATCCCGCATAATGGCCACCACCGTATCGTCACCGGCCAGGGTTCCCAATATCACGCTGCGGCTCATGGCATCCAGGGCGGAAGCCGCCGCATTGGCAAAGCCGGGCAGGGTGTGAATCACAACAATGTTCTGCGCATAGTCAAAGCTTGTGACACAATCCTTAAAAATAGAGTTGAGCCGGTTGGAAAAGGTGTTGGACGCCTCCCGGGAAGGGGCGCTGTAGCGGTAGGTTCCGAGGCTGGTCAGTTCCTTGACAATGCGAAGCTCCTTGATATCCCTGGAAATGGTGGCCTGGGTGCCGGAAAAACCGGCATTCTGGAGCTCCTGAAGCAGCTGTTCCTGGGTTTCGATGTTTGAAGTGGAAATAATCTCCATAATCTTTGCCTGACGCTTTGACTTCACGCTGCCGCCACCTACCCTCTGCGGAATTTCGTATTGACCACATCGTAGAAGCTGCGGTCATTGAGCCGAATCAGTCTTGTTTCCAATTTCGATTTTCTGATGGTGACCACGTCGCCCATATTCAGCCGGAGGGTCTTGCCCCCGTCCACGGACAGATAGGCGCTTCTCCTGGAATTACTGGTCATGCCCACGGAAATCACCCGTTTGCCGGAGGCTACAATGCTCCGGCTGGCCACATCATGGGAGCAGATAGGAGTAATGATGATCCCGTCGGCCTCAGGCTCCACAATGGGGCCGCCGGCGGAGAGACTGTAGGCCGTGGAGCCGGTGGGCGTGGCAATAATGACGCCGTCACCGCCGCACTCCATGGCCTGAACGCCGTCACATTTCACCGCCAGGTGGACAATCCGGGCCACGGCTCCCTTGGTGACCACGGCGTCGTTGAGACAGATGTCGTGAAAGATGATCTCCCGATCCCGCTGGACGATCACATCCAGCATCATCCGGCTGTCGATCCGGTATTTTCCGGCGGCCAGCAGCCTGAGCTTATCCAGCTCCGAGCTTTCCAGCTCCGCCATAAAGCCCATAGTGCCGATGTTCACCCCCAGAAGGGGCAAGCCCCGTTTGGTGGCCGCCTTGGCCATATGGAGAATGGTGCCGTCGCCGCCGAAGCAGATCACCAGCTCCGCATTGCCCAGCTCCCGGTCAAGGCGGGAAAAGTGAATGTCCCGGGGCAGCTCACAGCTGTGATCTACCTCGAAGGGCAGGCAGACCTTCACCTGAAACCCTGCCTCCTTCAAAATCTGCATGGCGCTGCGGAGGGTATGGAAATTTTTATCCCGGTAGGGATTGGGGGTCAGTATCAAATTCTTCATCGCTCCGCTCCTTGATCCAGGGTTCGGTGGGCCTGTGCGACCACCTGGGCCGTCTGCGGGTATTCTTCCGGTAAATCCTCCAAGCTCAAATGACCCAAAAATTCAATATTTCCCTCCGGCCCTTTTACCGGAGAAAAGGTCAGCCCCAGAATATGAAAGCCCAGCTCATGGGCCAGGGCCACAAACTGATCCAGAACCTCCTGATGGGTCTGAGGGTCCCGAACCACACCCTTCTTACCCACCTTGTCCTTCCCCGCCTCAAACTGGGGCTTGATCAGGCAGAGCACCTGACCGGTGGGCTTCAACAGGGCTTTGATGGCGGGAAGAACGATTTTCAGTGAAATAAAGCTTACATCCACCACCGACAAATCCAGGGGCTCTCCCAGCTGCTCAGGGGTGACATAGCGGATGTTGGTGCGCTCCATCACCACCACCCGGGGGTCGGAACGAATTTTCCAATCCAGCTGACCGTAGCCCACGTCGATGGCGAATACCTTCCTGGCCCCCTGCTGCAAAAGGCAGTCCGTAAAGCCGCCGGTGGAAGCGCCGGAATCCGAGCAGACAAATCCCTCCGGCTTTACGCCGAAGTCCCGCAGGGCCTTTTCCAGCTTCAGGCCGCCCCGGCTGACATAGGGGCACACCGCTCCCCGCACCTCGATGCCGACGGTTTCTTCGTAGGAAATGCCAGGCTTATCCGCTTTCTGACCGTTCACATAGACAAGGCCGCTCATGATAATTGCCTGGGCCTTGGAGCGGCTGTCCGCATAGCCCAAATCAGTCAGCAGCACATCCAGTCTTTTTTTATTTTTCATCGGCCAGCACTCCGTTTACAAATTTGACAATGGAGGCGCAGTCCAGTCCGCATTGGGCATAAAGGCTTTTCTGATCGCCGTGGGGGACAAAATCGGCTCCCAGATCGATGGCGCTGACCCTGCAATCCGGGCAGCGCTCCCCCAGTTCCCAGGCCAGGGCCTGCTTGATGCCGGAGTTCGCTGCCGCCTCCTCGATGACCACGGCGGCTTTTCGCTCCGACATTTTTTGAAGGATTTCCTCAATTGGAAGCTCTGACAGCTCCAAAAGCCGAAGCACCGTACACTCCGCCCCGGAATCGGAAAGCATCTGCGCCGCCTCCATCACAGGATTGATCAGAGTGCCGTAGGTGATGAGGGTCAAATCAGCGCCGCTGCGGTGGCAGGCCACCCCGGAACTGCCATCCCAGGCAGACTGCCGATATTCCCCCTCGGTTCCCCGGGGATACCGGACGGCTACGGGGCCGTTGTATTCCTCGATGGCCCAGGTGAGCATCCGCTCCTGTTCGCAGAGGCTCCCGGGGGCTAAGATGCGCATTCCGGGGACCTGGCGCAGATAACCCACGTCAAATACCCCGTGGTGGGTGGGACCGTCGTCCCCCACCAGCCCGGCCCGGTCAACGGCAAGCACCACATGCAGGCGGAGCATGGCCACATCCTGAATCAGCTGGTCGAAGGCCCGCTGCAAAAAGGTGGAATAGATGGCCACCACCGGGATCATTCCCTGCTTCGCCAGGCCGCCGGCCATGGAAACCGCATGCTCCTCCGCAATGCCCACATCAAAAAAGCGCTGAGGAAACCGCCTCATAAAGGAAAGCAGCCCTGTTCCGCCGGGCATGGCAGCGGTGATGGCACAAATTCTCGCATTCTTTTCCGCCAGTGAAACCAGAGTTTCCCCAAAGCAGTCGGAGAAGGTGCGCACCTTCGGCCCCAGCTTTTTGCCGGTGACGGTATCAAATTTCCCAATGCCGTGGAACTTGGCGGGGTCTTCCTCCGCCGGAGCGTAGCCGCAGCCCTTTCTGGTCACCACGTGCACCAGCGTGGGCTCCTGCAAATCTCTGGCCGCCCGGAGGACGGAAATCAAATCCCGCAGATCATGACCGTCCACAGGCCCCAGATACTTGAAGCCCATGTTCTCAAAAATGGTGGTCTGCAGGAGAAAATGCTTGATTCTGTTCTTTGCCCGGCTGGTAAACAGGTAGACCTGCTTTCCGCCGGGGATGCTGTAGAGGGTGCGGCGATACCAGCGCTTCACCCCCAGATAGTGCTCACTGGAGCGAACCCGGGACAGATGCCTGGAAATGCCGCCTACATTTTTGCCAATGGACATCTCGTTGTCATTGAGAATGATCACCATGGGCTCCTTGCTGTCGGCCGCATCGTTCAGCCCCTCAAAGGCCATGCCGCCGGTGGCGGCGCCGTCGCCGATGAGGGCAACCACCTGGTAATCCTGCCCCATCAAAGTCCTGGCTCTGGCCATGCCCAGGGCAATGGACACAGAACTGGAAGCATGACCGGCCACAAAAGAGTCGGTCACGCTCTCACTGGGCTTGGGGAAGCCGGAAAGGCCCCCGAACTGCCGCAGAGTGCCAAACCTGTCCTGCCGCCCGGTGAGCAGCTTATGCACGTAGGACTGGTGGCCCACGTCAAAAACCAGGCGGTCCCTGGCGGTATCATAGACAGTCTCCAGAGCCACCGTCAGCTCCACAACGCCCAGATTCCCTGCTAAGTGGCCGCCGGTCTGGGAGACGCCGGAAATCAGAAATTCCCGGATTTCCCCGCACAGCTGTATTTTCTCATCATCGGTGAGACGAAGAAGGTCTTCGTGACATTTGATGCCCGGTAAAATCTTCAAAGCACACACAACCTATCTGTTTCTTTTTCTGCGGAAAAGCCCGGTCACGCCATGCCAGAGGGCAATCGCTCTGCCCGCCTGGTGCACAATTGCCGTGCAGGATTTGATGGCGTAGGTTTTTCCAATGGCCTTGCCCCCCACCGTGGTGGCGGCAACCAGGGCCGACATGAGCAGGGACACCAGATTTGGCCAGGAAAAGGTGAAATGAGCGATCACCTTCGATGCAATCACCGCCGAAGCAGAACCGGAGATGACGCCGCAGATGTCCCCCACCACGTCATTGCAGATGGAGCCCACCCGTTCGGCGTTTCTCAGCAGTGCGATTGCCTCCTGGGCCCCCGGTACCTTTCTGGCCGCCATGGAATGGAAGGGCCTCTCGTCTGCCGACGTGACAGCCACGCCCACCACATCAAACAGGATGCCCACCAGAACAATTACAAACAATATGAGGAAAGCCACCGCCATACCGCTCCGGGACAATAGCTCCTCGGAGAGCAGGCTGATGGCGCCGGATACAAAAAAGGTAATAACAAAAATCGTTATTACCCATCGAACAGTTTTCTTGCTATCACGCTTGGATGCTGTGGAGTCAGACTTTCCCACGATAATTCTCCTGTTTTCTGATAATAACGGTAGCAGGCGGGATAAATCTTACGGCTTAGGTCGGGTTGGATTTCCCCGGGCGAAACCTGCCGTTGCCGCGCAGGCAGTTTCCATTTGATTCACCCGTTCAGGCGTTGCCAACCTGAATACCCGATTGCCACTTAGTCCGTACCGCAATCCCCCGCCTGCCCAATGACGACAGCCTAGGTGTTTTCCACGACAATGTGTGCCATAGTCTTAGCCTCTTTTGCAAGCATGGTTTCCAGAAGCGATTTCAGCGACTGTTCTGGCCAGCAACGTTCAGCTGCATGATCCTCTTTCCCCACATGCTCACTCAAGGCAGGCTACGCTGCACGCAGCACACGACTCTGCGCACTGCCTTGCAGGTTCCTATCCTGGTTCGTACGCGAGCGGGCCTCAGACCGAGGAACTTACCGTCGTCGCACAAGACCAAGTCTCCACGGAAACCGGGTCGTATGTTCCATGCCATTGGAACGCGCCCGGAATCCTTAACCCCCAGCACCCACCCTAAACTGGGCGTAAAAAGCAGACACCAGGGACTTCATCGATGTGCCCTTCAAAGGATTTTTAGGCCCTTCCTGGAAGATGGCCACACTGACTAGGATACTGCACCGTTACATTGTATATTATCACATCATTCATGAATATACAAGTATTTTTTCACTGCATCTACAAATACAAAAAAAATTCACATCCGGTTCACGAACCAGTCCTCCACAATATCCTGATGGGTCACAGGGATCTCGATGGCAAGCAGCTCCTCCCTGCTGAAAAAACGCAGCTCCCTGGATTCGGAGCTGATCCGCAGCGCCGGCTCCCGGTCAAGCTCCAGACCGTACACCACAATCACCATCCGCCAGACGCTTCCGTCCCGAAAGGCAGCAACCCGCCCGGGCTCCCCGTAGACCTGGAGCTTTTTGAGCTTCTCCGGCGGAACTCGGAGCCCCAGCTCTTCATAGATTTCCCGAACCATTCCCTCCAGACTGCTCTCTGTTTTCTTCACGCCGCCGCCGATCAGCCCCCAGGTGTCCGAATCCCGCCGCCGCTCCAGCAGGAGCTTTCCCTGACAGGTGATGACGGCGTTGGCCCCCAGATGGGCGGGCATGGTGGTTTTGGGCGCTTTTTTCGGGTCTCCCCGGTAGAATGTTACAATGGACATGAGGATGCCTCCTTTATTTTTCTCCATTATACTTCATGAATCCCCGGGAAGCAATGATAACCCCCGGCAAAATTTCTGTTGATGAATGTCCAAAAACCTGATATAATGCAGAAAAACATCAGGAGAGAGAATCATGCTGAAATATCCCTGCCTTGTGCTGGATCACGACGATACCGTGGTTCAAAGTGAAAAATGCGTCAATTTCCCCTATTTTGAATATATTCTGGATCAGTTTCGTCCGGGAACCAAAATAACCCTGGAGGAATACACCGATGGCTGCTTCCGCCTGGGCTTTGCGGACATGTGCCGGAGCTGGTACGGATTTTCCGACGAAGAGCTGGCAGAGGAATTTGAGGGCTGGAAGGTGTACATCCGGGATCACGTCCCCGCCCCCTTCCCCGGCATCGGCCAGGTCATCCGCCGTCAGAAGGCGCTGGGGGGCAGAATCTGCGTGGTGTCCCACTCCTGTGAGGAAAACATCACCCGGGACTACCTGACCCACTTTGGAATGCTGCCCGACGAAATCTTCGGCTGGGATTTGCCGGAGGAGCTGCGAAAGCCCAGTACCTATCCCTTGGAACAGATCATGAGAAAATACGGCTACCGGCGGTCGGAGCTGCTGGTGGTGGATGATATGAAACCAGCCTGCCAGATGGCATCCTCTGCGGGGGTTCCCATTGCCTTTGCCGCATGGGGCAGGAAGGATTATCCGGAGCTGAGCCGGGAAATGACAGCCCTCTGCGATTTTACCTTTGATTCTGCCCAGGCCCTGGAGCGTTTTCTGTTTGATGAGGTGTAACAGTTAGCCTGAACTCCGTGGATGATCCGTTCATGATAAAAACTTTTCCTGATTTCCCAGTTTAATCCTCTTGACAGTCATGGTATAATAGCTTACAGAACCCACGCAGGAGGTGAGGCGGTTGGAAAAAGAAAGCGTCAAGGTGATGGCCCGAAACCGGGAGGCCTACCACGAGTACTTCGTTGAGGAGGAAATGGAAGCCGGCATTGAGCTTTGCGGCACCGAGGTCAAATCCATCCGCCAGGGCACCCTGAATCTGAAGGACTCCTGGTGCGGCATCAAGGACGGAGAGCTGATTCTGAATCAGATGCACATTTCTCCCTATGATCACGGCAACATCTTCAACCGGGATTCCAAGCGGCCCCGGCGGCTGCTGATGCACAGGCGGGAGATCATGCGGCTTTTCGGCAAGGTCAAGCAGGACGGCTATTCCCTGATTCCCCTGTCCGTTTACTTCAAGGGCAGCCGGGTAAAGGTGAAGGTCGGCCTGTGCAAGGGCAAGAAACTCTACGATAAACGACAAGCCTCGGCAGAGCGGGACGCCAAGCGTCAGATCGACCGGGCTATGAAGGAGCGATATTAGAAATGAATCCCACATTCAAAATTACCATGGAAAACGGCGGCGTTATCGAAGGCGAGCTGTACCCCGACAGAGCGCCCCAGAGCGTCCGGAATTTCATCGACCTGTGCAATCATAATTTCTATGACGGCCTGATCTTCCACCGGGTCATCCCCGGCTTCATGATTCAGGGCGGCTGCCCCCAGGGCACCGGCACCGGCGGCCCCGGCTACTGCATCAAGGGCGAGTTCTTCTTCAACGGCTTCAAGAACGATCTGAAGCACAAGCGGGGCATTCTCAGCATGGCAAGGTCTCAGTCCCCCAACTCCGCCGGCTCCCAGTTCTTCATCATGCACCAGGACGCCAAGCACCTGGACGGACAGTATGCTGCCTTTGGCAAGGTCACAGCAGGCATGGACGTGGTTGACGCCATTGCCGGTGTGCAGACGGACCGGAATGACCGCCCCTTGGCGGAGCAGAAAATCGCGTCCATCACCGTGGACACCCACGGCGAGGAATATCCGGAGCCCAATAAGCTCCCCGATCCCTACGGCCGCTTCTGATGGCCCGGCGGATTCTCATTGGAACCACCAACCCCAGCAAGATCGTCTGGCTGAAAGATTATCTCACGGATTTGCCCGGGGCTGAGATCGTCACCCTCCATGATCTGGGGATTGAGGCTCCCGTCTGTGAGGACGGCCTCACCCCGGAGGAAAACGCCAAAATCAAAGCCCTGGCCTACCACCGGACCACAGGCCTGGCGGTGATCGGCCACGACTCGGGGCTGTATTTCCGGGAGTTTCCCCTGGATGATCCCCGGCAGCCCGGGCTCTTCGTCCGAAGGGTGAACGGTCAGGTTCTGGACGACGAGGGGATGCTGGCCCATTATTCCAAGCTGGCCCGGGATTTTGGCCCTCTTCACGCCTGCTATTGCTCCGGCTTTGCGGCAGTGGATGAAACAGGGCGGATGGCGACCTTTTCCCAGGACCGGGTTGACAACGATGATTTTTTCAATGCGTTTGGCTTTCTCATGGTTGGCAAGCCCCACAAAATCCGCCGCCCCGGCTGGCCCCTGGACAGTCTCAGTCAAGACCCCAAAACGGGGGAATATTGGTTCAACCGGCAGCGTGACGCAAACGCCATCGATCAGTCCGACTTCGGTCGGTACTATCATCAAAATGTCAGCAGATTCTTCACAGGTTTTTTTCAAAATAAATAGTCTCTTCCCACAATGGGGCCGTACTGGTTTCGACGGGGGTAGTGAGGCTGGAATAGCGGGTCGTGGCGCCTGACCACGATAAAACGGGTACCTTTTAAAATTAACTGACAACAATACTGTTGCTCTGGCTGCCTAATTAGGCGCCCATCCTCCCCGGAAGGTCCACGAGCCGGGCTAGGGTGTGATTTGAGTGGAGATCGTGCGTGTGCTAAGCTTTGCGTACACCATGAATCATGAAGCTACCAAATCCGGCAGGGTGTTTGTTCCCGTCCGGATGAGGGAATGTAAATAACAAACTGCACCCGGAGAAGTTCTTTCCAAGCTGCTTTCGGACAGGGGTTCGATTCCCCTCGGCTCCACCAATATAAAACAGCCTAGATTGTTCGTTTCTAGGCTGTTTTTATGTTAATATGCGAATCTGCGTCACTTTTTCATACATTTTATTTCCGTCATTTTTAACTAAATTAAAGTCATTTTGCTAACACAAAACTCAATTTGCTAACGGATTTGCTAACAAAAATCCCCTCCCGGTCTCCCAGGAGGGGCAATTTCAGAACGGGGTAACAGACTGCTGGGCGATGATGGCTGCAAGCTGTTCGGCGGTAACGTATTCGGGATATTCCAAATCCCAATCATCGGCCATCTTTTTCAAGTTGTCCAGTCCCATGGAAACAAGCTGCTGTTCGTCAAGGCTGATTTCAGGATATTTATCTTCCTCACGCAGCGGCGCATTGGTCTCCTCGGTCATTTTTTCCAGCCATTTGGCGGCCTTATCCCGGAGGCCTGCGGGGATGGGCAGGCCGCACAGCAGCATATTTTTCAGGATGCTTGTCGCCTCGTACAGCGTAAATAGAAATGCAAACAGCTCGGTGATGCCCAGCTTCACGATTCCGGCGGCGGACAGGGCGGCGGATACCTCGGCGTCCACCCAGCCGATCAGGTTCACGTTCAGCAGCATGTCCACCAGGGTCAGTAGCAGCACCGCAGCGGCCATCCCCACCTTGCGGATGCCCCCGTCGATGCCCACGGCGGAATTCCACTTGCGGTACTTAATCGCCCGCAGGGAGCCGAAGACCATGTCGGCGCAGATGGCGATCAGCAGCGCCCTGGCAAAGATGTTGCCATACAGGGCGGCGAAGTATGTCGTGAAAAACAGTTCCAGTTTCATTTTCTTTTCCCTCCAAACCTTTTGTTACTCGTCGACAATCTTTCGATTGGAACTCTTGATGTAGAAATCCTCATAAAGTTCCTGCTTGTCTCCGTTGTAGGTGTACTCGACATACACACCATCACCAGAGATGGTGGTTGACAGCAGCGCCTTGTAGTTCTGGAGTGTCTTGCAGCTCCAAACCACAAACACATTGCTTAAGTCAATCTTGGGCATAGGCTTTACATGGCAGTCGGACTGCAATGTAACTTCATTCATGTTGTAACGTTCTACCAGCTTTCGCTTGCAAACGCTCAAGAAATTGTCCATACCAGTGATAATCATTTTCTTTTCCTCCTTGATTACAACTTGAAAGCAACTTGCTTATAACTTGCTGGTAACTTGCAGCAGTCAGTCAATATCAAAGTGATACCATCCGCTGCTCATGCGATACCAGTAGCGGATTTCCCCAGCGGCCTTTTTCCTGGCCAGGCAGGCTTCAATCTGCGCCGGACTGGATTTCGGGCAGTTAAAATCCATGGCCTTGCCGATGATGTGCCGGCTGTTCTTTGCGCTTCCGGGCAGCTCGTCGTTGTGAGCCTGGCATCTCCGGACGGAGCTTGGAACCATGGGGCCAAGCTCTTCCCGGATGCTGTCGGCGGCGGCCATCAGCTTTTCCGTGGGGTCTTCCCGCTTCCCCACGCACCGGGGGCAGGGGCAGCGGATGTTCGGCTCGTCCGGCTTAAAATACTTGATTCT
>JAETOP010000164.1 GCA_021771675.1 Oscillospiraceae bacterium
ATCTGGATGAGCTGGATATCAGCGTGAAGGACATCTCCATGAAGACCGCTGGCCAGACCTTCGAGCCTGTTACTGAGGACGGCTTCCCCATCGCACTGAACATCCTGGACTACACGACTGTCCACGGCACCGGCTCGGGCACCAACCCCGCTCTTAAGGGCGCTGGCTTCCTGAAGGTCCACTTTGCCCAGGGCTCTGTGGTCATCGGCGCCCGCGCCACCATCACCATTGATGGCATCGGCTCCTGCGCCCTGACCTACTAATTCCCGCGGGATCAGATTTGATCTGATACGAAGCAAGCCCCCCGGACGCAAGTCCGGGGGGCTTCTTTTATCAGGAATGCGTATTACTTTTTCAGACCATACAGCACCATGTGCGCACCGGACGCGAAGTTTTCATCTCCGGTGTACACCTTAAATATGGTGGAGCCGCTTAGGGCGGAATTCGCACGCAGAGAGCTGTCAGAATGGCCCCAGGTGTACTGCCCGTCGTTGGTAGAGGTCTGTGTGCGAAGCAGCATCGCGCTGCCACAGCAAATGATATCCATCGTGCCGATAGACAGGGTACTGTTGTAAGCCTCCAGCTCAAAAAGGTCCGCAGAGAAGACCGCGCCTAACGAAAAATAGACCACCTTCGGCCCGTGCAGCGTGTACTGGCAGAAAAAGCGGGCGTACCGCTCCGCGTTGGCCGCCGTGATACTCATCTGGGAGCCTGCCTGCTTAAGCGTTACCTCCCCTAGTTTCACCCACAAGTTTTCCGCCCGCAGGGTTTCTAGCTGGGCGCTGTCTGCCGCCTCCCGGGCGGCTTTTTCCGCGTTGTCGGCATTTTGCCGGGCGGTCTGCTCTGCCGAGAGGGCGGTCTTGTCCGCCTTGCCGTCCTCCAGCGCCGTGACTCGGCTCACTGCCGCCGCCAGGGCGGCGGCGTCCGCCTTCCCCGCCGCCTGCTCCGCCAGCCCATGCAGGGCCGCGTCGGTTTTTTGGTTGTCTCTGTTGAAATCCGCCATCTGAATGCGGTCTGTCCGCTCCCACTGGTTTAGTTTGTAGTGTTCTGTTTGCTGCAAACGAATCTCTCCTCTCTTTGCTCCTGCTTTTAGTGGTTCAGTGAACCACCGTGTGATGAAAAACACTCCTCAAGAATCCCTCCCCCCGCCCCCGGAGTTGCACGGGACACTGCAACGCCTCCAAAATTTCTACAAAAAAATGTGATGTATAAATACACATGTTTTATAAAATGCCCGCCAGGGCCGGACGCCCCCCGCATCATATATTTTCCACATAGAAAAACCTTTCCCCAGGGGGAGGGATTGGACATTCTGCACAACTTGAAAAGGCAAATGCTTTTGCATTATAATACAATTATTCAAAGAACGATCCGGACGGACTTTGAAAATCTATGTTAGAAAAGGACAAAGCATTATGGACGAAAACAAAAAAGTCAACGCGGAACTCGCCCAGGACGATGAGTACAGTAAATCCGCAGTACCCATGTCGGCCCGCAAGCCCTTTATGTCTGCCCTGATCATCTCTCTAGGATACGTGTTTGTTGTCACCAGCATGCAGGCGGGCAGCACCATCGGCGTCGGTCTTTCTTTCAATAACATGGTCGGGGCCGTTCTCGTCAGCAGCCTGATCCTGACGGTCCTCTCCTGCATTATGGGCGTCATTGCCACCAAGAGCGGCCTCTCCTTTGGCCTGCTCAGCCGGTACAGCTTCGGCCGCGCCGGCACCTGGGTCCCCATCGTCATCGTGGCTGTCACCACCATCGGCTGGTTCTCCATCGATGCCTACCTCATCGGCGACTCCGCTCACCGCCTCTTCACTGCCCTGCCCATCCTGCCCATCGCCATCCTGGGCGGCCTGGGTATGACCATGACCGCCATGAAGGGCACAAAGTGGATGAACATGCTCAGCAACATCGCCGTGCCCATCATCCTCATCTTCGGCGTCATCTCCATCGTCATGGCGTTCCGGGATGTGGGCGGCATCGCCGGCATGAACGCCATCGTCAAGGAGGATACCCTGTCCTTTGCCAAGGCTGTCTCCCTGGGCGTGGGCTCCTATGCCGTCGGCTCCGTCATGTTCACCCCCGACATCATGCGCTTCGCCAAGGACGCCAAGACCTCCGTCATCGTCATGATCATCACCATTATGATCGGCAACTCTTTCATGGTATTCTTCGGCGCCATCGGCTCCGTGGTCTACAATGATCCTGACATCATGGGCGTCCTGGCCCTCCAGGGCTTGCTGGCTCCCGCCTTTATCGTCATGGTGCTGAACATCTGGTCCACCGCCCAGGGCTGCGTCTACTCCGGCTCCATGAGTCTCAGCAGCGTTATCAAGCTGCCCCGGAAAACACTGGTCCTCATCTTCGGCGTGCTGGGCATCATCTTCGCCTGCATCGGCTTCTACAACATGTTCGGCACCTACATCAACTTCCTGGCCTCCACGGTGCCCCCTGTGGTGGGCATCATGCTGGCGGACTTCATCCTGAAATTCAAGAATGGCTACCCCGAGCTGGACAGCCTGCCCGCGGCCGACGTCGGCGGCTTTGTGGCATGGATCGCCGGTTTCCTGGTATCCTATATCAATGTGGGCCTGCCCTCTGTCAACTGCGTGATCGCGGCCTTTATCGTAAAAGCTATCTTTGATGTGGCGCAGAACAAAAAGAGCGCTTGATTTTGAAAGGAGACTATCTGTCATGTCTGAAAAAGGATTTGCCGAGCACTTTGTTGATGACGGCAGCAATTTTGCCATGGAAAAGCCCGCCATCCTCATTGTGGACATGCTGAACGACTTCTGCAAGGAGGGCGGCAGCATGGTGCTGAAAGAGGGCGAGGAAATTTACGGCTCCATCGCCAACCTGATCGCCGAGGGTCGGAAGCACGGCTGCCCTATTATCTACATCAACGACTGCCATCGGGCGGGCAAATACGACAAGGAGTTTGAAAAGCGGGCGCCGCACTGCATCGACGGCACCTGGGGCGCCGAGGTCATCGAAGAGCTGACGCCGCTGGAGGAGGATTATTGTATCAAAAAGCGTCGGTTCAGCGGCTTCTTCCAGACGGATCTGGACCTGGTGCTGCGGGAGCTGGGCGTCAAAACCGTAGTGGTTACCGGCGTTGTGACCAATATCTGCGTCCGTTCCACCTGCCACGATGCGTTCTTCCTGGGCTACCAAGTCGTTGTCCCCGAGGATTGCGTCCGGGCCACCGGCCCCCGTGAGCAGGAGTCCACTCTGTGGGATATTGAAACGCACTTTGGCGCTGTCACCACCAGCGACAAAGTGATTGCCAAACTCTAACTGCCAATGGGGGGTAACGGGGCTTTAGTCACCATTCGGACGGCGGCGAAATTGACCGGCCTGACGCAAAAGGCCATCCGGCATTACGAGTCCATCGGGCTATGTCCGCCCTCGGCTCGGTCGGAGGCGGGGTACCGCCTGTATTCCCAGGAGGCCATCCAGCGGCTGCAGCAGATCCAGTATTTCCGTAAGCTGAAATTCGGCCTGCCGGAGATCGCCGCGCTGCTGGACGCGCCCCAGGACGTTCTTCACGCGGAGATGCGGCGTCAGCGCCGCTATGTGGAGACGCGGCTCGACGAGTACCGTCTCAGGCACTGGCGGTGCTCAACGCCGCCCTGTCCTGCGAGGAGGAATCCCCTGTGTCGGGTATTTCTCCCCGGGTGGCAGTGGTGGCCATTGATCTGCAAAATGATATCCTGCAGGGCGGTGCGCTTCCCTGCAAGCGGATCCTGAATATCCTGCTTCCGCTGAAAATGCTGTTTGCAAAAGCCCATGACCTGGGAGTCCCCGTCATCTATGTCTGTGACTGCCACCGCAAGGGGGACCCCGAGCTGCAGATCTGGAACGACCATATGATGGAGGGGACCTACGGCGCGCAGATCATCGACGAGGTCGCGCCTCACGCCTGTGACTACGTGGTGCAGAAAAATCTGTTTAACGGCTTTATCAATACCGATTTGCAGAGTGTTCTGGACACACTGAATGTCCGCACGCTGCTCCTGGCCGGCTGGCGCACGGATGTATGCGTGGCACAGACCGCCATCGAAGCCTTTTACCGCGGTTTTCATGTGGCCATTGCGGAGGATGGGACGGATTCTACTACCCAGCGGGAGCATGAGTACGGCATGTCGCTCATGCAGATCAATTATGGCTTCGAGGTATACTCCTGTGCCAGCGCCCTGGAAACGCTGCTGGAGCAGGAGTGACCGCCGGATTTTTCCTGCTCCCCCATCAGGTATATTGAAAGATCGAAAAAAGCATTGAGGTCCGGAGCTTTTTAGCTCCGGACCTCAATCAGGCTGTCGATAAACCCGAAAAGTCAGGAAAACGGGAAGGAAAGGTGTGCGCGGGAAACCCAGGAAGGGTGTCCTGCGCCATTCAAATCAACAGATTTCAGAACTTTTTAAAGG
>JAETOP010000165.1 GCA_021771675.1 Oscillospiraceae bacterium
TAGAAGGCCGTTCCGGATCCATCCTCATGGCGCACTTCCAGAATACCGTCTTCAGCCCTAGAGCTGTCAATAGAAACCACTGGGCGCTCATATCCTGGCATAAACTGCCCGAACAGTGCTTGGTTGTAAGCTGCGATATTTCCTGTTTCGCATGGGGCATCAGCCTGCCCTTTGCTGAATGCGGACGAATCAGGTATGGAGGCACCTCCGGACGGAATATTGGTGCCTGCATCGCTGACGGGCACACTTGAGAAGCCACCTTCGTGAGATGCTGCAGACGGCATTTCACCTATACCGCCGGAAACTCCAGGCATCGAATCGATTGTGCCACCAACAGGAATATTGGCGGAAACATTGAAAGCTGGCTCACCTGGAATACCGCCAGCAGGGGGACTAACGGCTGCCCCAGCGCCATTGGAGCTGACAGGAGTACCCGAAGCGTTCCCGCCTGAACCGACGCCCGTCTCCGGCTTGATGGAAGATTCCGTTTCACTGCCAGTGTCAAATTGCGGTGCAGCGGCATGAGGCGTCATGGCATACCAATCCAAACCGTTGGCACCTTGAATCGTCTCATGGGGGGCATCTGGCTCCTGATAATGAGCACTGCTGTACCATGTGGCGTTGCTGCCGTCCGGATAACTGGCCTCCAGTGTGCCTTCGCCAGACTGGCGCAGTGCTTGCCGTCCGGACCGGTGGCGGTAGTATTAATGTGCCCTCCAGTAATCTGCGTATTAGAATATGTCATACCTGCGGCCGGCCCATTTGCAAGCTGCGGCATATAGGTGGGCAGGCTTCGATCTGCAATCTCACCGGCAATTGTCCCTGAGAATTTGGCCGGTTTGTTGGCCACAGAAGCAATGGAATCGGAAGTCAGTGTGGCGCCATTGCGGGCAGCTATGCCGCCAAAAGCCCGGCCTACAAAACCAACGCTGCCACCTGCACCCATACGGGAACCGCCATCCACGACTGCGTCTCGAACAAAGCTGTTTGGTTTATAGCGGTTTGCAAAACCGGAAAGGATGCCGCCTGCGCCAGAAGCGGTCCCAGCCGCCCCGGAAGCGCTGCGTCCGGCCCCGCTGAATGCCGAAGAAGCATTTTGCCCGCCGCCTTTGGAAAATCCAGTAATGATACGGGCTGCCATCAGCATTTCCATACCCATGCTGCTGCCGGTCTGAGCAACGGAAAGGCCCAGTGCTGCCAGGTGGCTGTCACACTTTTGGGCTATTTTCAATAACGCCAACGCGCAGAACAACCACAGAAAAATACTGCCTCTGCCAGTAGTCAGCGCTCCTCCATTTGCGACAAATTGCCCAACAGAGGAGCTGAAAGCGCGCAGGAACCATACGTTGAGTACCAGCAGGAGCAGCTGAGAGCCCACCATGCGGCACCACGACTGAAATACGCGGGAGGTTGCCTTGGAGGCGCCCATTGAGTAGGCCAATGGTGAAGTATAGCAAAGAACCCCCACCAGGACATAACGTTCTACTGTCTCCAACAGGAGCTTAAAATAGTTCCATGCCAATGCTATCATCATAATGATAAGCAGCAGCAGACCAACGACCGATGCCATCGACACAAAGGTGACCAGCCCGTTGCTCAGCGCCTGCTCAATTCCTGCGAAGGTAAAATCGCCAGGGTCCATAGCAGAGTCCATAAGCGCAAGATAGGGTGCTCTCGCAATATCCAGCGCCATACTGAACACAGGCTTGGAATAAGCAATGAGTACAGCAAAAATGCCGCCTCGAATCAGTAAGTGCCAGGGGTTTTCGGCCTCAGTAAGCGGACCTCCAAACGCTCGGAAGAGCTGCCATACTACTGTCAGGAACAGAATGGCCCAGGCGGTATATTGGATGATGTTATATGCGCTGACAACAAAGGGAAAATACTCCTCCATCGCTGTCATATCGGTGCCCAGAGCATCCAGAAAGAGGCCGGATACAGCATCCATCAATTGGGTCATGATGCTGGCGACCCAGTTTGCGATACCTTCAAATATCCAATCTAGCATATTCAGTTACCTCATGGGACGGCGGGGACGGCCAGATTGGCCGTCCCCGCCAGGGGTGGTTAGGGAATCAATACCCAGTGCGGGGCAGTGTGGGTGTGGTGGTCTTGTTATAGACGATGGTTACCCAGCGATCCACAGCCATGACCCAGTTGCCCTGCCAGATTCCGCCCACATCAGTCTTATTGGCAAACCGATATTCGTGGGCCAATCCCGGCAGAACTTTGCAGTAGATGGAAGGCGCCTGCAGCTGTGTGAACCCAGAGGGCACACGGCCAAAGAGGAACATGACCTCAGTGACATACTCATTGTTGGCCAGCCCCAGCGCTGCGGCGGATGCGTCCAGTGTGTAGCTCTTGGACGTGTTCAGGTTGTCGGCCAGGGTGCGGTACTCGCTGCTGGCGTTGGTCCGATAGACGATCTTGTAGCTGAGCCGGCCCGTCCAGGTACCGGTGATGATTTTGTCCAGTCGGACCGCATCGGTGGGCAGCGTGTCCCGCCAATAAAAATTGTCCAGAGGGACTGTGGAATTATTGGCGATGTCTGAGAACTGATAGCGGATGGACTGCCCGGGAACGACTTCCTTATAGCCGCTCTTATGGACGGATACATTGGTGAAAACGCTGGTGTCGCGCACCTCGATCTGCACAATCTGGCCCTCATGCTCCAGATAGACAGTGACCGCCTCGTTGTTGATGGCGTAATAGGGCGGCGCTGTGACCTCTTTCACGGTGTATCGCTCCAGCGGCAGCAGCTTAGAGGCTGCCAGACCGTTCTTATCGCTCTTGACCGTATCCACCAGGCGGTTGGCCTTGTCATAGATCTCAAATACAGCGCCCTCCAGCGGCGTGCCGGCGGGGAACCCGTTGATGGGGTTATCGTCAGCGGACTTCTTCCAAATCTGGATCTGACCCATGATTGGCGTGTTCTTCCATGTGATTTCCGTGGTCTCGCCGGGCTTGATGTAGAAGGTCTTGAGCTGGGTATCTGCAATGTAGCCCTTATTCTCCATCTCGCGCACATAGATTTTGCCGGAGAAATCCAGGCTGTCCAGGTAAATGTAGCCGTTTTGGTCAGTCGTCACCTGGTCGATGGGTTTCTGGCTGCTGTCATAGATCAGGAAGCTGACGCCATAGATGCCCTTGCCAGTGACGCTGTCGATCTTATGGATCACAAGCCCGGAAAACGCTTTATTCGTTACTGTAAGGGTGGTAGTCGCATTGTCCTTAACAGTGAAATAATGGGGGGTGCTGTCGATCTTGAAACCTTCCGCTGCCTCAATTTCCACCGCGTAGTAGTCCCCGGCATCCAGGGAGACATGGACCCGGCCGTTCTTATCGGTGGTCACCGTATCCACCAGCCCGCCGTCCATGCGGCGGAGCTCAAAAGTAGTGTTGGGGATACGCTGACTCTTGTTGCTCTCGGAGACTTTAATCAGCTCCAAACCACCCACAGGGGCGTTGTAGAATTTAAGCGTCTGGGCGTCCCCCACCTTAATCTGGATGGACTTGGGGGTGGAATCCAAAACGTAGCCATCCAAGCCCCGGATCTCCTTTGCGATGATGGTCACGCCTGGTTCCAGGCCCTCGATTACGATCCGGCCATTTTCGTCCGTCACATACTCGCCGTTGTTGGGCCCCAGCACTTTACCGTTGGACTCAGTGACCAGGAAGGCCACCCCCTTCAGAGGCGTGGTGGTGCCGGTAATGTACTTTTCGATGATCAGCCGGGTCTTGGGATCATTCTCAAAAGTGAGATCGTTGCCGCCGTTGGTGCCGCCACCAGGATTGGTGGTGCCGTCTACGGTCCCGCTGCTCACAGTATTTGACCCGTTTTTGACGATGATGGTCTGAGGTGTACTGTTGAGAACGTAGCCGCTGGGGACTTTCGTCTCAACCACGACCACAGTGCTGCCAGGAACGAGGCCCGTCACAACGACAGTCCCATCTTTGCCGGTGGTATAGCGGCCCAGCACTGTGCCGTTACCGTCCTTTACCGTGAACTCGGTGCCGGGGATGGGCTTGCCGGTGACGGAGTCCAGCTTGGTCAGCGTCAGGCTGCACAGGGGTTCATTCAGGAAGGTCAGGGTCTGCGTGTCCAGAGGATTCACCGTGACGGTCTGGGTCTGGGTACTCTGGTCGATGACGTAGCCGGGGGCGGGCTTGACCTCCTTGGCCACCACAGTGCCGGTGATGCCACTGATGCGGATCTCACCCTTGTCATCGGTGGTGTAGAGACCGTTGCTGCTCAGATGGCCGTTGTCATTGTCCACATACCCGCCGTTGGCGTAGGTGAGCTGGAACTGCGCGCCCGCGATGAGAGCACCAGTCACGCTGTCTTTCTTTTGGATGACCAGGGTCCCGGCCCGCTTGTTCCAAAACGTGAGCTGCTGCACTTCGCCGCCCTTGATGAGAATGTCCTGGGGCGTCCCATCCAGCACGAAGCCATCGACCGTCTTGATCTCCCGTACCTTCACGGTGGTGCCGGGTTCGATGCCCTCCAGCACGATCTCTCCCGCTTTGTCAGTGTAATACACGCCATCATCAGGACCGATAGCGCCGCCATTGCCGTCCACAACCTTAAAGGCCACACCGGACAGCGGCTCGTTCTCAGTTCCCTCGATAAACTTGCGAATGATCAGCGTAGTGCCGGGTTCATCGTCAAAAATCAGGCTGTTGGCCACGCCGGTGCGTACCACGATGCTCTTGGGCGTTTCATCGAGGATGTAGCCCTTGGGGGCTTTTTTCTCAGA
>JAETOP010000166.1 GCA_021771675.1 Oscillospiraceae bacterium
CACAGCAACCAACGAAGTGCCGCAAAAGCGTTACCGGGCGGGTCAGGGCAAAAACGATTACCGACCAGTCCCGTGCGCATTGGGGTGAAGCGCCC
The DNA here is from genome assembly GCA_021771675.1 of Oscillospiraceae bacterium. The sequence goes on from JAETOP010000166.1 coordinate 96, forward strand.
TGCGCTTCAAACACCAATTTGACGATTTACCAAGCACATCCTCATTTTATTCTCCGATTGGCGGGAAGTCAAGGCCTTGATTTGGCGGTTGCCTTTTTACGCACAAATTGGTATAATAGGCAAAGTGTGAAAAAATTGGGAAAGGAGGCTGTCTATGAAGCGGGATGCTTTTTCCGGATGCCATCCGGCAGTTAATTTTCTGTTCTTTCTGGGGGCCATCGGCTTTGGCGCCACCATCCAGCACCCGGCCTACTGTGCCGTGGGCTGCGTCTGCGCCGCCATCTACTATCTGCTGCTGAAGGGGAGAAAGGGGCTTAAAATGCTGGGCTCCCTGGCAGCTCTCTTCGTGCTGATGTCCGCCGTCAACCCCCTGCTGAATAAATCCGGCAAGACCGTGCTCTTCCACTGGTTTGGCCGGCCCTATACCCTGGAGGCCCTGTACTACGGCATGGCCCTGGGAGCCATCCTGGTGGTGATGCTGCTCTGGTTCGGCTGCTACAGCGCCGTGCTCACCAGCGACAAATTCACCGCCCTGTTCGGCAGGCTCATCCCGGCGCTGTCACTGCTGCTGGTAATGGTACTACGGATGATCCCGGCCTTCACCCGGAAGGCAAAGCAGATCATCCTGGCCCGGCGGGCCATCGGCAAGGGCGCCGCCCAGGAGAAGCACCTGACTGAAAAGGCAAAAAACGGAGCTGCCATCCTCTCCGCCCTGACGGACTGGGCCCTGGAGGGCAGCATCATCACCGCCGACTCCATGCGCTCCCGGGGCTACGGCACGGGAAAACGCACCAATTTTCAAATCTACTCCATGACCAGCCGGGACTATGTACTCCTGGTTCTGATCCTGGGGCTGGAAATCGCCGTCATTGCCCTGGGGGGCACGGGCGCAAGCTTCACCCCCCGGCTGAAAATCGAGCCCGTAGGCTGGGGACTGGCGGTCTATGGCATCTTCCTGCTGCTTCCCACCCTGCTTCACATCAAGGAGGTAATCTCGTGGCGCGTATCCATATCCAGAATCTGAGCTTCTCCTACCCCGGAACCAATACCCCCGCTCTTTCGGACGTGAATTTATCCGTTGCGCCCGGGGAATATGTGCTGCTGTGCGGCAAATCCGGCAGCGGAAAAACCACCCTGCTGCGGCACCTGAAAACCGTCCTGGCTCCTCACGGCCTCCGCTCCGGCTCCGTCAAACTGGACGGCGTTCCCCTGGAGCAGGTGAGCCAGGGCTCTCAGGCGGCCCGGATTGGCTTCGTCATGCAGAATCCGGACGACCAGATCGTCACCGACAAGGTGTGGCACGAGCTGGCCTTCGGGCTGGAAAACCTGGGTTGCGACCAAAAGACCATGCGGCTAAGGGTTGCAGAGATGGCCAGCTTTTTCGGCATTCAGGACTGGTTCCACCGGGAGGTCAGCGAGCTTTCCGGCGGGCAGAAGCAGCTACTCAATCTGGCCTCCATCATGGCCATGCAGCCGGAGGTGCTGATTCTGGACGAGCCCACCAGCCAGCTGGATCCCATTGCCGCCTCGGATTTCCTCAATACCCTGAAAAAAATCAACCGGGAGCTGGGCACCACTATCCTCATCACCGAGCACCGGATGGAGGATGTATTCCCCGTCGCCGACCGGGTGGTCGTAATGGAGCAGGGCCGGGTCACCGCCGCCGGGGAGCCCAGGGAGGTTGCCCGGCAGCTCTATGAGGAGGACTCTCCCCTCTTTTCCGCCCTGCCCGCCCCGGTGCGTATCTTCTTTGCCGGCCGGCGCTCAGGCGCTGTTCCCCTCACCGTCCGGGAGGGGCGGCAGTGGCTGCACGCCCGATTCCGGGAGCCGCCCCGTCTGGTGAGCCTTCCCCCTCAGCCGGAATTTCCCGCCGGGAAGGTTCCCGCCCTGGAAATCCGAGAGGGCTGGTATCGCTATGAGCGGGGCGGCCCGGATGTTCTCCGGGGCATTGGCGTTTCCGTCCCCCAGGGCAGCTTTTTCACCATTGTGGGAGGGAACGGTACCGGAAAATCCACCACACTGAAGGCGATCTGCGGCATCTGCAAGCTCTACCGGGGCAGCGTTCGGCTCTTTGGAAAGGATCTGAAAAGCTATCGGGACAAGCTTTTTGAAGGGAATCTCGCCATGCTGCCCCAGGATCCCAAAAGTCTTTTCGTCAAACAGACCCTTCGGGAGGATCTGGCGGAAATGGGCTCCGGGAAAACGAGCGAGATTGCCCGGCTGTGCCAGGTGGAGCACCTGCTGGATGCCCATCCCTCCGATCTCTCCGGCGGCGAGACCCAGCGGGCCGCCCTGGCCAAGGTCCTGCTGTCGGAGCCGAAGCTGCTGCTGCTGGACGAGCCCACCAAGGGACTGGACAGCTTCTTCAAGCAGAGCTTTGCCGCTCTTCTCAAAAATCTGTGCCGCAAAGGGATGACGGTGGTGATGGTTTCCCACGACATCGAATTTTGCGCCGAGCATGCGGATTTGGTTGGTATGTTCTTCGACGGCCAGCTTCTGACCACGGACACTCCCCGGCGGTTCTTCGGCTCCAACAGCTTCTACACCACCGCCGCCAACCGGATGAGCCGGGGCATCTTCCAAAACGCCGTCACCGCCGCCGATGTGGTAGCCCTGCTGGAAGGGAACCGGGAGGCAGGCCTATGAAAAAATCCACTTTTTTCTCCCTCCTGGCCATTTTCGTTATGATTCCCCTGACATTGTTCCTGGGAACCCAGGTGAAGGGCCGATGGTACTACCTTATCAGCACTCTGATTATCATCGAACTGATGCTCCCCTTTTTCTTCCGGTTCGAGGCCCGGCGGCCTCAGGCGAGAGAACTGGTAATTCTCACAGTGATGGCCGCTCTGGCGGCAGTATCCAGGGTGGTATTTGCCTTCTCCCCCTACCTCAAGACCATTACCGGTATCATCATGATTACCGGCATCGCCTTTGGGCCGGAGGCAGGGTTCCTCACAGGAGCCGTGGCAGCCTTTGCCAGCAACTTCTTTTTCAGCCAGGGCCCCTGGACCCCCTGGCAGATGTTTGCCTATGGATTCAGCGGTTTTTTTGCCGGACTGATTTTCTACGGCCATCGGCATTGGGCAAAGCCCTGGGTTCTGGCTCCTTTCGGCTTTTTCACCATTTTGCTTCTGGTGGGCCCGCTGCTGGACAGCTGCACCGTATTCACCATGCTCAGCAAATTCACAGCAAAGAACGTGCTGGCGGTGTATGCCGCAGGAATCGGTTACAACGTCACACATGGCATCGGTGCAGCGTTGACATTATTTTTCGTCAGCCGTCCCCTGCTGGGAAAGCTGGACCGGCTGCAAACCAAATACGGTATTTTGGAGCTCTGACATGAATCAGCTATTTCTTTCTACCATTGACCCCCGGGCTGGGGAATTGGCCCGGCGGTATCAGCTGGGAGTGGAGATTGCCGCCTTCTGCACCGCCGAAAACATGGACGACCGCTTTAAAGAAACCGACGCTGCTCTCCGGGAGCAGCTGCGAGGGGTGCCCCGGCGGCTCTTCCATGGCCCATTCAACGAACTCTTCCCCTGTGCCATCGACCCGCTGGCAAAAAAGCTGGCGGCCTACCGGTACGGCCAGGCACTGGCCCTTTCAGAGCGCTACGGGGCCGAAAAACTGATTCTCCACGGAGGCTTCTCCCCCCGGCTGTACTACCCCTGCTGGTATGTGGAGCAGTCCGTTCCCTTTTGGCTGGATTTTTTAGAAAAGCACCCGGGAAATTATGAAATCTGCCTGGAAAATGTGATGGAGGAGGAGCCGGAATCCCTTCTCGCCATTGTCTCTCAGGTGAATGACCCCCGGCTGCGGCTGTGCCTGGATGTGGGCCATGTGAATGTGTACTCCCGAACCCCCGCCAGGGATTGGATTGCCTGCTGGGGAGAATATCTGTCCCACGCCCATCTGCACAATAATCACGGCGACGCCGACACCCACAGCGGCCTGGATGACGGTACGCTCCCCATGGAAGCTTTGATTGCCGCCCTGCCCCGCACCGCCACCGCCACTTTGGAATTGCCCCAAATCGGCGGGAATATCCAATGGCTGGCAGACCGGTCCCTGTTGGGGAGAGAGTAAGACATCAGATAGAAAATACGGGATAATTAGGAGTTAGGAATGAGGAATTGATGTAGCCTCGCAAATTGTAATTTGAAGCGCAGGGCGCTTCACCCCAATTCGCACGAGGTTGGTCGGTAATCGATTTTGCCCTAACCCGCCCGGTAACGCTTTCTGGGCAGAATGTTGAGTGGTGGAAGGGAATGGCTTCT